>JBAQNS010000010.1:0-5360 GCA_049304015.1 Minisyncoccia bacterium
CAACACCATGACAGAACAAGAACAAATAATTCAAGATAGATTAAACTTGCTTCCTCCTCATACACAAGAGGCGATTAAAACCATACCTTGGAAGGATTCAGTGAAAGGGATTGGTGAAAGTTTTGGACTAGACGAAGAAAAGCTTAAACTACTAGAAACTGAAACTATTATTATAGTACTTGGTCTAGAATCAGAAGAAAATTTTAGAGGAAACCTCAAAGCAGCTCTTGATTTGGACGATCAAAAAATAGATTCTTTAGTGAAGAGTATAACAAGCGAAGTGTTTGACCCAATCATCCTAATGGCAAACAGTTTGTATGAACTACACATCCCTAAAACAGAGATAGAGCAACCAAAACCAGAACTCGAGATAGCTTTGCCGGAGAAGGAAACCCTCATCCCAGAACATACAGGAGAAGCAAAGCCGGTTTTGACTGTTGAGCCAGAAATTCAGCACAAAAATATTAATTTATTAGAGGAGAAACCTGTAGAAGAGAAGCCAAAAATCACTGAACCAAAACCTCAAGCACTGGTTCCACCGATTCAAGCCAAGAGCATCGTAGAAGAACATTTATCTCAACCAGTGACAGCAACATCAAAATACGTTGGTGGTATTGACCCATACAGGGAACCGATTAATTAGTGTAAACTATATAAAGTATGAGATTCAAAGTACCACAATTCATCGATGTGGAAGATAAGATTATAGGCCCACTTACATTCAAACAATTCATCTATCTAGGAGGAGGGGCCGGTATTTGTGCTGTTTTGTTTAAGTTTTTGAATATGTATATAGCCATAATCCTTGGCTTACCCATACTAGTTTTTGCTGTGGCTCTTGCTTTCTATAGACCAAATTCCAAACCATTCATAGAATTAGTCCAAGCTTTTTTTGAATATATGATCTCAAGTAGATTGTATGTTTGGAAAAGGGAGGAAAAAACACCTGTGGCTAGAAAATCTGGTGAAGAGATGCCCCAAGCACAAATTTATGTGCCTAAGCTTTCAGAATCAAAGCTAAAAGAGTTGAGTTATGCTCTTGATGTTCATGAAGAAGAGAACAAGGAGAACGAAGATAATATATAATACAAACATGCCAGCCGGAAACAGCTCTACTCAATCATTTGTACCTATAAAAGAAGTTCGCGACGGTATCATGATCCTTAAGGATGGTGGGATGCGGGCTGTTGTTTTGGCTTCTTCGGTCAACTTTGCCTTAAAATCTGATGATGAACGTGCTGCCATCCTTGCTCAATTTCAAGATTTTCTTAATTCTTTGGACTTTTCTATAGAAATAGTCATCCAATCAAGAAGGTTGGATATAAGGCCTTATCTTGCACTCCTTGATGCCACAGAAAAAAAACAAGTGAATGACTTGATGAAAATTCAGGTTCAAGAATATATCCAGTTCATCAAAAAGTTTACAGATGACACCAGTATTATGACCAAACAATTTTTCATTGTTGTGCCTTATACTCCTGCAGTTTTGTCTGTAGACAAACCTTCCGGCCTAGGCGCTCTCTTTGGGAGCAAAACAGCCAAGCAAAGAGTTGAAGAAAACGAAGCTACTTTTGAAGAAAACCGCACTCAATTAGAGCAGAGGCTTTCTATTGTTGAACAAGGTTTGGTCCGCACCGGTATTAGAGTGAAGAGGGTAGGTACGGACGCACTTATTGAACTTTTCTATAAAGCTTTTAACCCAGGAGAGACAGAAAAACCAATAAAACCAGAAAAATAAAAATATGAGCTTTTTAAGTAACATTTTTGGAAAAAAAGAGACAAAAACAGACATAGCGTCTATTTTGCCACAAGAAATCTTTGAAGCTGGAGTCCTTGAATTAAAGGATATTATCGCTCCGAGTGCGTTGAAGATAACTCCAAAGGAATTAAATTTAGGGGAGAAGATAGTCAGGAGTTTCTTCGTCATCTCATATCCTCGCTACCTCGCAGAAAGTTGGTTTTCTCCCATTATAAATATGGATAAGGTTTTCGACGTCTCAATCTTTATTCACCCCATAGAAACATCGAAGGTCCTTAGACAATTTCAAAAGAAAGTAGCCGAAGTTCAAAGCCAAATTCATACCAGAGAAGATAAAGGTCTCGTTCGTGACCCAATGCTTGATGTTGCATATCAAGATTTAGAAAGCCTTCGAGACGATCTCCAGCAAGCTCAAGAAAAATTATTTGATGTGGGCCTATATATAAGTATCTACGCAGACAGTGATGGAGAATTGGACAAAGTAGAGACAGAAATAAAATCAATCCTTGAAGCCAAGCTTGTCTATATGAAGCCAGCACTCTTTCAACAAGAACAAGGATACAAGAGCACCCTCCCTCTTGGGAATGATCTCTTAGAGGTCCACTCAAAGATGAATTCCACTCCTCTTTCTTCTCTCTTCCCATTCACATCGTTCGACCTCACTTCGGATAAAGGTACTCCAATACTTTATGGGATAAATAGACACAACTCTTCGTTAGTTTTGTTCGATAGGTTCTCTATGGAGAACTACAGCTCAGTAATGTTTGCCAAGGCAGGAGCAGGTAAATCTTATGCCACAAAACTAGAAATCCTTCGTACCTTAATGTTTGATGTGGACGTGATAGTAATAGACCCAGAGAGAGAATATGAATATATGGCCGAGGCAACCGGTGGTAGGTATTTCAAAATATCTTTGAATTCTGAACACCATATCAACCCATTTGACCTTCCTATCCCCACAGCAGACGAATCCGCCGCCAATATTCTCCGTTCAAACATCATTAACCTCGTTGGATTATTTAGATTAATGATGGGAGGGTTAACAGCTGAAGAAGATGCCATTATTGACCGAGCCATAACTGAGACATACGCCTTGAAAGACATCACCGCTGATTCAGATTTTCGCTCTGTTGAGCCACCTTTGATGAGTGACTTTGAACTAGTGCTCTCTGGTCTAGAGGGTGGAGCGTCGCTCGCACAAAGACTCACCAAATACACCAAGGGAACCTGGGCGGGGTTTATAAACAAACCAACGAACGTAGATATTAATAAAAAGTTTATTGTCTTCTCACTCAGAGATATGGAAGACGAACTCAAACCAATAGCAATGTATATAGTCACACATTATATATGGAACGCGATTAGAAGAGAGCTAAAGAAAAGACTCTTGGTAATAGACGAAGCTTGGTGGATGATGAAGTCAGACGACACGGCGAGCTTCCTCATGAGTTTGGTTAAACGAGGAAGAAAATACTATCTTGGTGTGGCCACTATTACCCAAGACGTTGGTGACTTCTTGAAGAGTCCGTATGGCTTACCTATTATCACAAACTCTTCTATACAAATTCTCCTCAAACAATCACCAACCACCGTCGATAATCTACAAAAAATATTCAACCTCACGGATGAAGAGAAGTTTTTGCTTCTTGAGTCTGGCCTTGGAGAAGGGATATTCTTCGCCGGCCTTAAACATGTGGCTATAAAAAATATTGCTTCATATACTGAGGATCAAATCATCACCTCTGATCCATCACAAGTACTCGCAAGGAAAAAAGCTGAACAAGAAGAGGCAGCCCTAAAGGAGGAAGCGGGAGTAACTAAACCTGTTTAATATGGGCAGCAAAATATCTGATACAGAATGGGGTTTACTAATCGGTTTTGGGTTAGTTTTGGATTTAGGACAGTGGTTATTAGATCTTTTTATAATTGGAGTATTTTTTAATCCTTTTATTGATATGGGGGTAGGACTTGCTTTACCTTTGTATTTTAAGCTTAGAGGAATGAAAACCGATGCGAAAAAAATTGCCTCTTGGGTTGGTGCTGGAGTATTTGAGACATTGTTTGCTGGACTTATTCCTCTTTGGACAGGAGACATCGTCCTAACAATGTTTTTAGATAAAGCAGATAAAAAACTAAGGAAAATGACAAGCTCTGGCTCTGGTGTTGGAGAAGGAAATCAACAGGCAGGAGAGACACAGAAAAAAGCCGCCTAGTGTATAATAAATGTATGAAGCGTTTCTTAATTCTGGTCGTATTTTCTCTTATATCTCCGCTTGTTTTTGTATACGCCCAATCAGCAAACCCAATACAAGAATTACTATCTAGCGGTGTGACTTTAGTGGCTTTTCCAAATATTCCTGGCCCAAATACTCTAGTCAACATATCAATCCAAAGCACCACCATTGACCTAGAGACAGCTAATATTGATTGGATTGTGAACAAGCAAAACTACAAAAGTGGAGTGGGTTTAAAGGAAATAGATGTGACAACTGGTCCTTCTGGAGTAAAAACGACAGTTCAAGTAAACGTCAGTTCTCAATCTGGTTATGTCCAAAAAACAATTGAATTTACCTCCTCAGATATAGACTTGCTGTGGATGGGTAGGGGATATGTTCCTCCTTTCTACAAAGGCAAAACATTGTGGGGGGCGCAAACATTAATAACTTTCACCGCCATTCCTCATGTTTTAAATTCTAATGGTCAAGAATTAAATCCAAACTCTTTGATTTATAAATGGATAAAAGATGGATTTATTTTGGGCAACGTCTCTGGTGTTGGAAAGAACTCATTATCTCTTTCTGACTCAATACTTTCCATACCTATAAAAATTGAAGTTCAAGTGCTAACAGATGGAGACACCGTTGTGGCTGATAAGGAAGTTACCTTCACTCCACAAAAGCAAGACCTTCTTATTTATGAGAACTCTCCTCTGTACGGGGTGTTATTCAACAAATATGTTGAGGGCACATATTCAACTGAGGCAAAAGAAATTTCCTTTAGTGCCTTCCCTTTATTTTTTGGGACAATCAAAAGAGATTCTCAAAACATAATTTATAATTGGCAACCAAACAGTGTACGATCCGGTGCCTTGAGCAATATTACTTATAGAGCCCCCGAAGACACTTCGGTTTCTTCAAATGTGTCCTTGGAGGTAAGGAGCTCATCAATGGTTCTACAAAACGTGAGTAGAAATTTCAGATTACAATTTAATAACAGCCCAAGTTTATAACCATATGACTTTTAAAAAATATCTTTTTTTAATACTTTCACTAATTGTTTTTATAAACGTTTCTCCTTTTTTAGTAAGCGCGACCACAACAACCTCTACTGATGTTCCTTATACAACCCTCTCAGGCCCCATCCCAGAAGTTGCGCCAAGTGGACAAGTGACTAGTTTGGGGACATTCCTGCCTGCTGTTTTTAAGCTAGGTATAGGTATAGCCAGTGCGCTTTCAGTTATATATATAATCGTCGGTGGGATACAATACCTTTCAACTGATGCAATAGACAAAAAGGGTGATGGTAAGGATAAAATAAACAACGCTTTGTTTGGCCTTATTTTGGCCATTAGTGCTTATACAATACTAAACACCATTAATCC
>JBAQNS010000011.1:0-3474 GCA_049304015.1 Minisyncoccia bacterium
TTCAAAGTTTGCTCGCGTTCATCGTTGCCTCCACCCATCCCTGCTCCACGTACTCGTCCGACTGCATCTATCTCATCGACGAAGATTATCGCAGGGCTCGACTTCTTGGCCATATCAAATAGATCACGCACGCGTGATGCTCCAACACCCACGAACATTTCTACGAATTCAGAACCAGAGATAGAGAAGAAAGCCACACCCGCTTCCCCAGCCACCGCTCGAGCAAGCAAGGTCTTACCTGTACCCGGTGCACCCATAAGGAGAATGCCTTTAGGAATGCGTGCACCAATATCTAAAAACTTTTTAGGATTTTTAAGAAAATCTACTATCTCAGTTAATTCCTCCTTGGCTTCCTTCGCACCTGCGACATCTTTAAAGGTCACTTGATTCTTCTTGTCATCTGGGAGAGTCATGCGTGCCTTTGATTGTCCAAAGGACATCGCTTGCATACCCGCTCCTTTCACCTGTCGACTTAAAAACCAAATGAAGAAAATTATAAAACCGATTGGAAGGAGAATTGGAAGAAGAGTCAGGATCCAATACATCGCTCCTTGGTCACTCTGCACATCAATCTTCACTGCGTTCAAGGCTTCAGGGGCAACATTATAATTTTTGAAAGTTGTGGTGATGGGTGTTCCCTCTTCTTTCTTTGAAGTTTTCACCGTCCCATCCTTGTAAGTAACGTCTAGGCTGTCTCCTTTCACCACTATAGAAGTGACTAGAGATTTAGAAATGTTTTGAGACAAATCAGAGATAGAAACTACTTCCTTGGCCTTCGAAACATCGGAGACTACAGAGTAAAGAGAGATGAGAATAAGGAAAATCAAAACAGCCATGATACCCTGGTTTAGGGGTCCCCTCGTCGCATTCCCTGCTCCCTTTTTAATCACAAGCTTAAACGACTTCCCTGGCCCTTTTTTCTCTTTATTCTTAGGTATTTTAGGTGTTGTCATAAGCCGTATTATACCGAAAAACAGATACTTTGCTATGATTAGCCTATGAGTCTCGCACAGAACAGAAAAGCCACCTTTGACTATGAAATCCTTGAGAAGTTCACGGCTGGTTTGGAACTAAATGGCCAAGAAGTGAAGTCTGTTCGAGCTGGGCACATTTCCCTCTCTGGAGCATACATTGGTATTCGTGGAGCAGAAGCTTATCTCCTCAACGCAGACATTCCTGCCTATCAACCAAAGAATGCGAAGGATTATGAACCGCTGAGAGCACGCAAACTCCTCCTCACTAAACCAGAAATAGCAGAATTACTAAAAGCTGAAGCCACTAAAGGGTTGACAATAGTGCCTCTTTCGGTGTATAATAAAGGTAGGTTTCTAAAGCTTGACCTCGGCATAGCCCGAGGTAAGAAAAAATTCGACAAACGCGAATCGATTAAGAAACGCGACGTCGAGAGAGACCTGAAGAGAACATTGAAATAAAATTTTCATACGGGGGTGTCAGTATTGACACGAAACCTGTTTGATTCGCGCAAGGCGGAGCTCTGGTAACTCTTGAAACTGCCAGAAACACAACTGCAACTTCTAAAGTCGCACGAGCAATCGTCTCTCCGTTTCATACGGCTGATGACTTTGTTTTCGCTTACGCACGAGCTTAATACCTCGGCTGGCGAACGTTCTATCACTTACCGTCCGGCATGATTGATAGAATGTTTTATCTGCGGGACTCCATTCGGCGCGCTACTCTCGCGACGAACTAAGATTAGAGTTAAGGTCATAGATGTTTGGTGTAACTTTTATTCTATGACCCGAAAAAATAAGCTACACTACGCCTTGTAGACCCGCTTCACTCACTTTCATGCACGGGAGCTCATTCTCCCCACCTCCACCATATATAAAACCGCCCCTAAGGGTGGTTTTAGTTTGAACACATTTCCCTCTAAACAACAACATAAATTAATGGTATAATTTTGAAGTTGTGCGGATTACCAGCTAATTGAAAATCAATGAAATCAAAAGTAACACCAATAATTTTATCAACATTTTTCCTATCTTTCGCCGTATTTTCCTTCGCTTCTGCAGATACAGACACTTTGAAGGTAAATACTGAAGTGAAAACCCAAATAGGAAACACACAGGAGAGAGAACAAGCTGAAATAGAGCTTAAAGATGAAGATCGAGGCAATTCTACTAGTACTGAAGCCAGAGATACAGAACGTGGAAACGCCACCAGCACCGAAGCAAAAGACGACAATGAAGACAACTCGACTTCAGAAAACCACAGAAGTGCAGTCGCTTCTTTTGTACAGTCACTATTAAAAGTAGCTGACAGAGAAGGTGGTATAGGTAGGCAAGTAAGAGAAATAGCTAAGTCACAAAATGATTCTGCTTCAACAACAGTAAAGGCCATAAGAGAAGTTGAAGACAGAGGTACCCTAAGAACATTCTTGTTTGGGAGCGACTATAGAAACCTTGGAGCAGTAAGGAGTGAGCTATCAAGAACTTCATCAAACATAGAGAAGCTCAAGACATTGCTCAATCAAACAACCATCGCAGCTGATCGTGTTGAAATCAATGCTCAGATTACAGCCCTTGAAGCAGAGCAAGTAAAAGTTGATGCCTTTGTGAAGGAACACGAAGACACCTTTAGTCTCTTCGGTTGGTTCAATAAATTGTTCGTGAAGTAATACAGTAATACTAGATATAAAAACCACCCATTCGGGTGGTTTTTATTATTGATTCTTTGGACTTTGTCTTTGAGCTTCTGTGATAGCTGTGTCTTCCTGAATTTCTGCCTTTGAAGGTTTAATCTTCTGCCAACCTTTTTTGAAAAATCTATCCCACGCGTTCTCTGACCTCTTGAGCCCTGCCCTATCATCTTCTTTAATACTTCCTCCAAACATTTGCTCAAGGTCATCTTGTTTGTCTAATTCCTTTTCAAATAATTGTTCTTCTACAACTTCTGGTAATCCAAGAATTTCTACATTGTGAATATCCTTGTCTTCAAAAATATTTTGTTCTGGTGATGTCATGGGATTTATTGTAGCAAAGAAACCTAATATATTAGGCATATTTTATGCTTGACAAGCATACTGTTTTATGCTACTATATAAGTAGAGCACCTGCACCTCACACAATTCGACAAGACGAGGCGTCCATGAACTGGGTTGCATTCTTCTTCGCCTACGCGTTGTTCAGCTCGATGGATTCGGGGGTTGCCCTCGTCTACGCGATCGTCGTTGGGATCGTATTCCACAGCAAGAAGAAGGGTACCTAACCTCCACCAGGAACAAATCGTGAAGAATTTCTCTCGCATTGCAATCATCGCCCTCGTCACCATTAGCATGAACGGATGCGGCGTGTCGACGAGCAGGCCGAGTCAAGGCACGGCTTCGGCCGCTGTCCACAAGTTCACGTATACGCAGGATTCGCGTACGGGTCTCTGCTACGCGATGGTGTCGACCAGTTCGGCGCTGCACGTGAACGATCAGGGCATGACCATCACCTGGGTCCCGTGCGACCC
>JBAQNS010000012.1:0-8245 GCA_049304015.1 Minisyncoccia bacterium
AAGGCACGAAAATTTATATTTAAAGTTTAGACATCAAACTTTTTTGGTCTATATTCTACTGCTTCGAGGATGTGGTCGCGGGTGATTTCCTTGGAGTTATCTAAATCAGCAATGGTGCGTGCAACCTTGAGCATGCGATGATAAACACGAGGAGAAAATCCTAATCTATCTGCAGCCATATTGAGTGCCGCTTTTGCCTCTGGTTCAAGAGAAATAAAATTTACCAAATCTCTCGCACTCATCTCAGAGTTTCTTAATAAATAAGTTTTATTTTTTATATTTGATTCACTAAACCTTGCACGTTGAACATTCCTTGCATCAGTCACTTTATTTTTAAAGAATTCACTTTTTGCACCCTCTTCATTACCTGAAAGTTGTTCAGCATTTATTCTGTCTACTTCGAGCCATATATCTATGCGGTCAATAATGGGTCCGCTCATTTTTCTTCTGTATCTTTGGAGTGATGTGGGAGTGCAGATACAAGGCTTACCCCTAAAACCATAATTACCACAAGGACAAGGATTCATCGCCGCGATAAGAATAACATTGGCTGGAAAGTTTGCTGTGCCTTTGGCTCTGGCTACAGAGATAACCTTATCCTCAAGCGGTTGACGCAAACTTTCTACTACTCGACGTTCAAATTCTGGGAATTCATCCATAAACAAAACTCCTCTGTGGGCGAGTGTTATTTCTCCGGGTTTTGGTGTAGCTCCTCCACCAACAAGTGAGACATACGATGAGGTGTGGTGAGGTGAACGAAATGGTGGTTCGGTTATAAATCCTGCGAGTGTTCCAGCCACAGAATGGATACTGGTAGCCTCGAGCGCTTCATCAAATGAGAGCGTAGGAAGGATACCTGAGAAAGCCTTGGCTAACATTGATTTACCTGTCCCTGGAGGTCCATACATGGCCACGTTATGTCCACCGGCCGCAGCGATGAGTAGTCCTCTCTTTGCCCTCTCTTGTCCTCGGATATCAGAGAAATCTATACTGGAAGTTTTTATTTCTCTTTTAAATTCAGTCTTTGGATTTTTGATTAAAAGCTTTTCTCCAGATAAATGTGAAATAAGTGACTTCAAAGAATCAACTCCATAAACATCCACCCCATCTATGATGGCTGCTTCTTCCGCATTTTCTTTAGGGACATAAATTTCTTTTATCCCTTTTAATTTTATGAATTGAGTGATAGGTAGAATGCCTCTTACTGGTCTGAGTGTGCCATCCAAAGAAAGTTCTCCAAGGAAAATTTTTTTCTCTGAATCAAAATCAATTTCTTCTGCAGAGAGTAGATACGAAAGAGCGATAGCTACATCGAATGAAGGCCCTTCCTTCTTTTCGGAAGCTGGAGCAAGAGAAATAATTACTTTTTGATTTTTTGATTTTGGAGAACCAAGACCAGTGTTTTTTATCGCTGCACTTACCCTGTCTCTGGATTCCTCGACTGCCTTGTCTGGTAGACCAACTATACTAAAGGCATAAAGTCCACGAGAAATATCCGTCTCTACAGAAACTATTCCTACTGATAACCCCAAAGTTTGAGCGCTGTAGACTTTGGAAAAGCTCATAAAACTTTTTAGTTCATATGCTCTCTGCAGGTCCTGGCGGCTGGATTCGCAAGTAATCTTTCTTCATCTATTGGTTCATTACAAACTTCACAAAGACCATAGGTTCCATTCTCTATTTTCTCTAAAGCGATTTTTATGTCCCTATATCTTGGTTCGAGTTTGTTCACTATGGCATTATTTTCTTCATATTCAGCAATCTTGTCCGCTTGGGTGTTATCATCAGAAATCTCATCCCCGTCTTCTCCAGGTACTGCCTCCCAATCCTCAAGGTTGTCGGGATTTTTTCTTCCTACAGAGGCCAACTCTGCTTCAAGAGCTTTCTTTTCCTCTTCGAGCTTATTTTTTATTTGTGTGGTGTCTATAGTCATGCGCCTATTCTATCAGACCAAAAAAATAGTGCTAGCGAGAGAGTTTTTCTGAATCAAGTCTAGTGAGAATGTTTTTCAACGCTTCCTCATTGTCTGTGATAATGAGCATGTTGTTGTCATAGAAAGTATAGAGAAGAACTGTTTTCCCCGTTGGGTCCTTCAGGACTCTCACGTCTTTATTTCTTAAAGTTAGGTCTCCAAAGGATGTTTGCGAAGGAACTGTTTGGACAACACCATATGGTGCGAAGAGAGGCAGGATATCGTCTGATATATCTTTCTCCCAATTGAGCATCCCAGCATAGGCTAATTCAAAAGAATCTAGTTTTATGAGAATGAAAGTGTGTTTTGGTATCCCACCAATAATCCCAAACATAAACAAAGGATCAAAAGCTCTGATCAGACTGCCTGGTGCATGGCTTCTTAGTAGACTCAAGAATTCAGATGTTTTGATAAGCTCTGTACTTGTTCCTGAGCCTCGTTCAAGTTGTATTTGTTTTACTCCAGAACCACCTTGGAGAATCCACTCGTTTTGAATTTTTTGAATAAACGAATCTTTATTTAAATTTAAAACATTTAATTTTTCAGAACTTTCAGTAATGAGAAATCTATTTGGAAAAATTTGCTGAGTAGGGAGAGTTGTTTTCAATTTGTATGTTTTGTATGCATACCAAGTGCCGACACTTCCTAGTACAAAAAGTAGAACAGTGCCTATTAAAAGTAAAATAGTTTTTTTTCTGGCTTCTCTCTCTGCTTTTTCTTCTGGAGAAAGGATTATCCCTGAAGCAATGGCCTCGGCGTTCTTTTGTTCTTGAGCACGCTGAATAGAAACGAGAGTCTCATTCTGGGTTTCAATCGCCGAGGCTACATCACCTTGGAAGGTGCGGATTTGTTTTAAAAAAGTATCTTCTTCGGTGTGCTTCTCTACCTCGTGCACATTTAAATCAGGTTTTTTTTCTGCAGGCTCCATAGGTTTATTCTATCCTACCTTTGGCTTTTTCCACGAGGTTTTCCTTCGTTTGAATTAATGAGAAATTTCTTTGGATCTTTGTCTAAGTCTAAGAAATCATCGCAAGCTTCAATGAGTTTTGATGAGGAAGACTTACCAAATGAAACCACTTCGACTTGGGTGCCGTGAGTGTTTTGTAAATATTCTATTAAAGAAACGAAATCTCCATCACCAGAACAAATGATAATAGTATCTAGTCGAGGAGCGAGTTTAACTGCGTCTATGGCCAAGTCGATGTCCCAGTTGGCTTTCTTGGCTCCACCGATGAAAATTTGTAGAGGTTTGGTCCTCGTCTCAATACCCACCTTAGAAAGAGCATCAAAAAAACTTCCTTCGTCCCCTGATTCGGTCGTGGCTACATAAGCGATTGCTCGTACAAGCACTCGTCCATCAAGAGCTTCTTTAAGGATGGCCCCGAAATTTGCCTTGGAATGATAAAGATTCTTCGCACTGTGATAAAGGTTTTGGGTGTCTATGAATACGCCGACACGCTGAGCTTTGTGTTTTATTACTGACATGAAAAATAACTTAGTAAAATATTATTAAAATCCTGATTTCAAACACCTACTACTATAATAGTATCCTATTTCTTCAAACCGAGTTTCTTTTGGAGTGCGAGGGCGGCCTTTGGGGACTTTTTCTCTAGGTACTTCATATGAGCCTGACGATCAGCAACCATGGCTAGAAGTCCTCTACGAGAGTGGTTATCCTTGGCATTTTTCTTCAAATGAGCTGCAAGCTCCTCAATTCTCTTCGAAAGTATGGAAATTTGTACCGCAGCAGAACCCGTATCCTTGTCGTGGATTTGGGCTTCTTTGATAGCTTTGGCCTTTTTGGTCTTTGAAATCATGGAAAAACAATAGCATATAAGCCAATATTAAGCAAGTAAGCCGTTTTGGATAGAAAAAAGCACTGAAACTGGGTGAATCAGTGCTTACTTGTTCAAGAACGACTTCATCGCGTTGATGGCGACCTGGCGGTTTTTTCCCCTGGCCAACTTCTTGTACTTGGCCTTGTCTCCCTTCGGCATCTTGTTCAGAAGGTTCAGGTACACGCCCTGAAGTTTGCGGGACGCCAGTCCTTCCTTGGAAAAGTGCATCTTCCGACGCCGGCGAATCTTCTTGGGAGTCGCCTTGGCCGAGGTAATCTTCTTGTCCTTGGTCGGCTTGGCTGCGGCTGCCGTTGGAGCTGCTTCGCCCGGCAGGAAATGGAAGTCAAGATTCTTCTGCTTGAGCAGGGTCCGCACGACTTCAGCTCCGTAGATCTTGGCGAATTCGTCGAGCTTGTTGTTCAGGCGAGCCTTGATCTCACTCACTTCGTCCACGAAACCAGCCCAATTGCTCTCGAGTTGCTTGAGCAACTGGTCCTTCAGTGCCTGACGACGCATAGGGTGTCCTTGGAAAGGGAAAGGTACTACAGTACTTTCGAAAGCATATCATTAATATTTATGTTGTCAAGTATGAAAAAAGCGCGGGATGTATTCCGCGCTTGTACTAGGTTTTACTTCTCGCTCTTCTTCGGCAGCGAGCTGTGAACGATCGTCCTACGCCCCGCCAGCCTGTCGCTGTTGAGGAGGAGGAAGACCAGACTCGGGAGCAGATCGTCGAGATAATGCTCCGTGTTCACTCTCCACGCAGGAGGCGTACCCTCCAAATGAAGAGCAAACACTGCGCCGTGTTCCATGAGATCCATGAGACACTTGTCGCCACCGACTTCGGCTTCCCGCCACTGCGGGTGTCTGGTATTGAACACCAGCACGCCACCGTTAGGGTTGAATTCCCAAAGACGACTTGAGTCCTCAAGAGGCTCGAAGCGAAACTGCAAGCCCATCGAGTCACCATGGACCTCAATGCGTCGACGGCCACGAGGGCCAGCAACACTAAATGGGGTGTGGTGTTCGTGTGTCGTCTCAGGGGTTCCTGAACCCCTCGGCTCTTCTCCGGACTTCGACGGCTCCCTCTCCACACCTGCGGAGTGAGTAGAAACTGACGTCTTGTCCTGAGGTCCAATCTGACGAGAGTCAGTCTCGGCGTGTTGGTATCCATGAGTACCCACCTTGAAGCTCTGAATGAGCTCCATAAGGGCGGGGTTGTCATGGGCCAATGCCTCGAGCACTCTCATAGAGCGCGTACCGAGCGTCTGGAAACGCTCCTCACGCCGACAGGTTTTCACCTCTTCGACGTGCGCAACACCAGTCTCCCTAACCCACTCTTCGATGGCCTTGCAGAATCCGGCCAGGGCCGAGTTCCTTTCGAAACTTCTCCGATCGGGACTCAGTTTGATCTTCGAGTTTGTGATAACTCCCTCGAAAATCCCTGAAGTAAGAATCTGCACAGCTTCTTCGGAGATGAAGTCAGACCCAGCAGAACGGGCAAAGGTCTGGAAATCCATCCGGAAGTCGTTGTCGACTTCACCGACGATAACCTTACCCTTGTGACCCTTCTTCTGCGGAGACAAGTAGAGAGAGATGTCAGTGAATCCTGAATCCTTCCCCACCTTGTTCACCGACGGGAGCTTGGTGCCACGAAATTCCTTGGCCTTGATCACCCATGAGCGCAGTGAGCCATCGTCTTCGGTGACTTGCGCGTGGATGATCACATCGTGCCTCTTCATGGCCTGGCTGAAGCGCTCCTGGATAGCTTGGGTAAGCTTATCCGCGTCAAACCGCTGCGCCCGAAGGTCGCTGTGGAATTTGTGGATGCGCATTTCAGTACGCCACGGCACACCCTTGCCCGTGATACGGCTGAACTGGAACTCCGGGCGAGGCTCAGGCGGGATACGGATATCACTCGCCTGCTTCTCGATCTCCCCGCACACGAAGGTCCACTGGTTGTAGGCTCTCGTGTTCTTCTTCGAGGTCGATGTGAAGGTGAACTTCTCACACTTGCCCATCGGAGAAAAGAGCCCGACACCATAGCGACCCAACCTACCCTTCTTCTTCGTCGAGTTGCCGACCTGCTGCATGGCAGTGGTCTCGAACTCCTCAGCGGTCACACCATCTCCATCATCTTGGACTACGATGCTACGCTTCCTGAGATTGACCCAGAGCCAGATGTTCTCGGCGTTGACGTCAATCGCATTCTGCACCAGCTCCATCACCACACCGTTCTCGAAGAGAAACGGATAGAGAGAAGCAATCCTCATGAGAATCTGTCCGATATGGACAGCAATCACCGAGGTTTTTGCTTCACTTTGCTTCGACGGTACCCTCATGTGCTTCTCCCTTTGTATTGGTTTCTGGCTGTTTCGCTGCAAAGACGGTTGAGCGCGTTCGACAACTGGAATACCGCTTGCCCGCCAGCATTGCTGCGGGCATTGTTGCGATCTTCGGGAGTGCAATCATCAGAAGACAGTCTCGAAGCTACAGGAAGCAGTGCCCTCACTAGTCCACCGAAAATGATTATGTCATCATCTCCTGTTTTCTTGTGTGAGGTTGGTGCAGATTTGGTTACTGGAGATTCGACAGCAGCCAGTGCTGTTTCCTCCATGTTGATTCCCCAAGCCTGCCGCCACTCCTTTTTCCTCTTGTCCAACTCCTTCTGGTGTACTGATGCATACTCGCTCATGCAAATGAGTCGAGAGTCTGCGATTTCAGTACTTTGTCCATGCAATACCCGAAAGACACCATGGTCATCCTTGTAGTTCAGTATCGCCGTGGCATCACTCATCGAGAGAACATCGTATGCTACGAGTTCTCCAAACTTGCGAGCCGCTGCGGGCATGGACTCAAGGTCTGTCACGGAGTATCCAAGAGCTGTGAGGAAGTATCTCATCTTGACGAGAGACAATCCCTTCAGACTCTTTGGGTTCGAGATGTAGCGCCTAACTGCACCAAAACTGACTCCAAGAAAAGATCGAAGACCTTCTCTGGATTCAACGCAGTTCTTTGTCCCTTGCGGGAGCCTCGATGCATAGTCATTCCAGCACTCGAGGGTAGTTCCCCTCTTGTTGCTTCTCATGTGGGCACTCCTTCAAGGTTGTTGTATTGTAAAACCTAGTTGTAAAGGGCTGTTTTGTAGATTTCTGATAGAAAGGCTACAAAACGGATTCTAACCGAAATACTACATAAATTTTTAGGCTTGTCAATCATAAAATTAGGCAAAAGAAAACCGCATTGCAGAGAGGGTTTCCTCTCCGCAATGCGGGACTAAGGTGCTTTGATTCAGATGCTTACGAGCGCTGCTGCGTCGACGGCATCACGATACGGGTGCCATCCTCGTAATACAGGATAACCTCGTGGCGCGTCGGCAGGATGATCGTCGGAGCCGGTGCCGGAGTCGGCACAGGAACCGGGGCGACAGGAGCCGGCGGTACGACCACAGGAGTCGGGACAACCGGCACAGGCGTCGGTGCAGGTGCAACCGGAACAGGAACCACAGGCGTCGGAGTCGGCGGCACAGGCGAAGTGTTTCTACCCGTCAGCCATCGCCAGGACTCGCTGATTAGCCAGATGAAGGCGACCCAGAGTGCGGTCAGAGCGAGCACGACGAGCATGAACTTAATGATGTCCCAGAGGGTGTCGAAGGCCTTTGAGAACCAACTCTTCTTCTGCTCGGCGTTCGCTTTTTCTTCCAGTTGCTGGACGAGTTGAGCTTTCTCTGTGCTCATCCCGTATAGTGCTACCTCCATGTCAGCGATTCGCTCGAGGCACTTGGGGCATTCCGACGCCTCAACGATGCGGTTGGTGCAGTCGTTCTTGTAACGCAGCACCTCATCCTTGTCGGCCCAAGCGATCGTGCCCCTGGTGAGAGTCTCGAGGACGAAGCGATCCAGATTGGCGAAGTAGTTGAACACCGTGACGGTGTCCGTAAGCTCCACGGCGTGCAAGCCGAGTTTGGCCTGCATGGCCGGAGTCATTTCGCCAGGCTTCATGGTTGGGTAAACGTTGAGCTCGGCCTCGGCCGGCAACGCCTTCATCCCTCTCTGGGCCGAAGCATTCGGTGCTCCGACGAAGGTGAGGGCGATGATGACGAGTGACAGCAACGTCTTGCGCATGTGGTGCTCCTTGGTGTGGGTATTTCTCTAGTTGCGAACGGTTCGCAATATCTAAATCAAAGTAAAGGTTCTTCGCACGCCTAGGTTAATATTAGCATATTTGAACACATTTGTCAATAGAGTAAATAAAGCCTACAAATATACATAAATGTTATAATATTGTGCGACACTATGGCCACGACCGAACTTGAAAATTTAAAACGACAATTCCTCGAGCACACGGAGATTGAGAGAGGGCGAGCTCTCAAAACTATTGAGAACTATGATCACTACCTCACCCGCTTTTTGAATTTTTCTAAGGCGAAGAGTGC
>JBAQNS010000013.1:0-32525 GCA_049304015.1 Minisyncoccia bacterium
CTCTTTCAGCTATCGAACACTCCAGTTTCTGGTGCGGTGGCCGTTCTTAAAAATGGCTCAACTATTATTAGATACACAGACAGAGCCACTGGTCATATTATAGATGTCAATCCAGAGACGATGGAGAAGGTAAAAATTTCTAATAATACCTTGCCTAAAATTTATGAGGCTTATTATAAAAAAGATGGAAGCGGAGTTGTATATAGATCACTCAAGGATGATGGCTCTATAGTGAACACTTCTATCTCACTAACTGCTCCAAAATCCACCTCAACCGGAGAAACGTTGTATACAATAAATGCTTCTATGCTCCGTGGAGACGTTGGTGAAATTGCTGTCTTACCATCGGGTAATCTGGTTTATTCAACTAATAATCCTGGAGCGATAATTTCATCTGGATTCGCAGGAGATAAACCAACAAACATCTATACAACACCATTTACTGAATGGAGGATATCTCCCTCTGGGCCAAGCGATGTTTATATAACCACAAAAGCAGGGGGAGATGCATCTGGTTATTCGTATAAAATAAGCACCAAAACAGGTGGTCTTACTAAAATTCTAGGGCCACTCAACTCTCTTCTTGTCTTACCTAACCAAAATAAAACGGTTGTTGCTTACTCATATAAAAATGGAAACTCTTTCAGTTTTGGGTCACTCAACACTACCACCAAAAAATCTTCTTCTTTGACCCCATCAGCCTTAGTAGAAAAATGTGTTTGGAGTAATAAATCAGTCGATCTTTTGTATTGCGGTGTTTCTGACCAAATTAGCTATAGTGAACCTGACAATTGGTACAAGGGCGTCACTCATTTTTCTGATAGAATTTGGGCCTACAACACAAATACAACTTTTACTGATGTCATTGCAGAACCAAAAAATACTCTCGGTGTAGATATTGATGTTTATAACCCTTCTCTATCTCCTGATGAAGATTATCTGATCTTCATGAACAGAAACGATTTATCTCTCTGGGCCCTAAAATTAAACTAGACTGTTTTTGTTTCTAGGAGAACCTTTTTCCGCACTACGATTTCTTGTCCGATAGTGAAAATGTTAGATGTTAGCCAATAGAGAGCTATCACTCCAGAAATATTATAAGAAATAAAGAACACTAGTACTGGGAAAAAATATTTCATCTGTGTCTGCATACTCTGGGCCAAATCTTCTCCAAAAGAGTTTTTCGTTTCTCCTTTTTCCTTTGGTTTTGTCTGGTTTACAGTAGCAAACTTTAGCTGCAAATATGTACTAATGGCCGCAAGGAGAGCCAGGAAGACACTTTTCTTGGTGATATCTATAAGTCCTAAGAATAAAGTGTTTATATGCTCAGGAGAATGAATGAATGAATATAATATTTTAGTATCTACTGAAGGAAACCCGGCGTGTAAAAATATTCTATATAAAGCGAAAATAATTGGAAGTTGAATTAAGAGAACCAAAATTCCAGAAAACGGGTTTACTCCTTTTTCTTTATATAACTCTAGTGTTTTTCTGGCCTGTTCTTCTTGGTTTTTGTATTTTTCCTTTATAGCCTTGAGTTCTGAGTTAATCCCTTGCATCCTTACTTGAGTAAGAACGGCTTTTTTAGAGAGAGGAAACAAAATAAGCCTCACTACAATTGTGAGTATAATCACAGCAATCCCAGCATCAATCCAAGGCAAAAGAGTGAAAAGACTTATAAGAAGGTTATATAGGGGGTTAAATATAAACCCATTGTAGAAAGCTGACATTTAGGAATTGTATCTTTTTTTGGTCTCTAAAACAATCTCATTATAATTCAAGAAAAAGTTGCTTAATCTCCGCATTAAGTTTTTCTCCTTTCACGAATTGTGCGCCGGACTTGGCCACCACCAACAACAAATATTGCTTATACTTCTCTAAATATGGAGAAACACAATCGTAGACTCTTCTCCTTACAGTATTTCTGGTTACCGCGCTTTTGGCTACTTTTTTTGACACAGAAACACCCACCTTGCTTTTTTGCCCTTCAATTTTTATGTACCTTAGGGTGAAGTGGGGGGAGTGAACAAAACGTGACCCCAAAATAAGCTCCTTGTAGAGCCCTCTTTTAATTCTCAGGTGTCTTGGGAGCATATTAGACAGTTAGCTTTGAACGACCCTTCCTTCGTCTGGCCTTCACCGTTCGTCTTCCTCCTGTTGTTTTGGCTCTTTTTAAAAATCCGTGTGCTCGCGCCCTCTTGCGCTTCTTTGGTTGATATGTTGTAGACATCTCTTTTTAGTTATACACACATTATAAACAGTTTTAACCACCTTATCAAGTTTTGCTCCGTTCTTCTCGAGGATATACTACTAGCACAATAGATACCAATATGGATTATAAACAATTATGGCAAGGCGTTTTGGTAGAAATAGAACTTGCTGTTTCTAAAGCAAACTTCACAACCTGGTTTAAAGATACAAGAATTGTTAAGGAGGATGGGGGAGTGATTGTTGTCTCCGTACCAAATGCTTTTGTGAAGGAGTGGTTAATCCAGAAATATAATGGCACTATCCTAAAATCTCTTAGAAACCTTGAAAGTTCAATCCATGCTGTAGAATATGTTGTAAACAAAGAAGAATCCAGAAGACGAGACCAAACATCTAATCCAAATGGCTTCGGTTCAAAAGAGCTTCCTTTGCCTGAGGCTCAAATAAACAAGGACGACAATCTCAACCCAAGATACACCTTCGACACCTTTGTCATAGGACCATTCAACCAGCTAGCTCACGCAGCAGCACAGGCGGTCTTAAAGTCGCCGGGACTTATGTATAACCCTCTCTTTATATATGGATCTACCGGCCACGGCAAAACTCACCTCATCCAAGCGGTGGGCAATTATGTGAAGACAGCTAACCCAAACAAAAAAGTTTTCTATATGACATCAGAAAAGTTTGGACAAGACTGTATGAACGCTCTACAGAATCAAAAAATGAATGTTTTCAAAGAAAAATATAGAAAATATGATGTTTTGATTATGGATGACATTCAATTCTTTTCTGATAAACAAAAATTTCAAGAAGAATTGTTCCATCTATTTAATACCTTATACGACAACAACAAACAGATAATCTTTTCTTCTGATAAACACCCTCATTTTATTCCTGGTTTAGAAGAAAGACTCAAGTCTCGTTTCTCTGCTGGCATGGTAGTAGACATCCCACCACCTGACGAAGAATCAAGAATTGCTATTTTATCTAATAAAGCAAAGAGCCAAGGTCTTTCTCTATCAGATGAAATTATTACTTACCTCGCTCATTCGATTAATGGGAACATTAGAGACCTGGAAGGAGTTATTAATACCCTCGTTATTCAATCTCAGCTTAAGGGGAAGGAAATTTCTCTTCTTGATGTCAGACATTTTGTTAAAAACAATGCCAAACCAAAGAAAACCATTGCCATAAAGGATATCGTGAAGATTGTTTCTGATTTTTATTCAGTAGAAGAAGAAAGTATTTATGAGAAAACAAGAAGAAAGGAGGTTATCAAGCCAAGACAGGTGATTATGTATCTTCTCAGAGAAGATTTTAGTATTTCTTATCCTTCGATTGGACAGAAGCTTGGTGGGAGGGATCACACCACAGTAATTCACTCGTGTGAAAAAATTAAAAATGACATTAAGGAAGATGTACTTCTCTCTCAGGAAATAGATCGTATTAGGAATCTCTTATCTGTGTAATACCATGTTGATAACTAACCAAAACATTGTGGAAAAGAATCTTATAAGTTCCTTAAATACTAAGGTCCGTGCTCATATTTTAAAAATACAAAGTCTGTTGTTCTTTGTTGTCCACAACATGGTGTTTTTATTTATTAAAAAAGTGGCTCAAAATAAGGTTAGAAATGTTATACACATATCCACACCCCTAATAGTAGTAACAAGTATTTAATATGAAAATAGAATGCATTAAAGAGAGACTCAACGAAGTCTTGGGGAAAGCAGAAAAGATAGCAGTGAAGAATCCAACTCTTCCAGCATTAAGTGGTGTTTATCTAAAAGCCGAAAACAACACCCTTTCAATCAGAACTACAAATCTAGATTTAGGATTCTATACAACAATACCAGTAAAAGTTATTGAACCAGGAGAAGTGGTTGTACCTGCTCAAATAATAAGTTCGTTCTTGAACTCACTACCTAAAGAGAAAAACATAATTATAAATACAAACGGGCAGACTCTCTTAGTAAAGACAGGGAACACAGAGACAAACATTAAAACGCTTTCAACAGAGGATTTCCCTATAATCCCGACTTTAAAAAATGAAGAAAGCTTCTCTCTCCCAATAAAGGATTTTATTTTAGGACTAAAATCTGTTAATTATGCAGCAGCTATTGGGAGTATGAAGCCAGAACTATCTTCTGTTTATATTTATCATGAGGATGAATTTCTAATATTTGCTGCCACGGACTCATTCAG
Organism: Minisyncoccia bacterium; assembly: GCA_049304015.1. Taxonomy (GTDB): domain Bacteria; phylum Patescibacteriota; class Minisyncoccia; order Phycocordibacterales; family Zambryskibacteraceae; genus JAIFWN01. The sequence goes on from JBAQNS010000013.1 coordinate 4,414, forward strand.
GTTAGCAGAAAAGAAAATAAAGATTAAGAAAACCCCAAACTTCAAATACATATTAATTCCTCAAAAAAACATTTCTGAAATTATTAGAATGTTTGATTCTGTTGACGATGATGTTTCTCTTTCTATTCAGGATAACCAAATAGCATTTTTTGGTGGAGGAATATGTCTGACTTCAAGGATTATAGAAGGAATTTTTCCAGATTATAGACAAATAATCCCAAAGGAAACCACAACAAAAACCCTAGTTTTAAAACAAGATTTAAATAATTCACTAAAAACAGCAATGATTTTTTCTGATTCATTTAATCAATTAAAAATAACTATTTCTAAGGGTAAAAAAATATTTGAAGTAGAATCAAAAAATACAACCGTTGGAGAAAATAAATATGATGTAGACGCGATTATAGAAGGAGAAGATTTGTCTATTAACATTAATCAGAAATACCTCACAGATTGTTTTGTTTCTGTCCCCGGAGACACTATTAGTTTGAAGTTTAATGGCCAAACCAAGCCAATTATTGTAGAAGGGGTGGGGGATAAGAGCTTCTTATACCTAGTAATGCCAATGAACAAATCGTGAAAGACATAAACGCACTACTTGAAAGATTCAAAAAATCATTAGGAGACGATTCCTATATAAAAGAAGAAATAATCAAAGGGGTTGAAGAAAAAATCAAAATAACTTTGTCCTCAAAAGAAATTAGTCTCAAGAACGGTGTTTTGGAGATAAATACAAGTCCAGTAAAAAAGAACGAGATAAAATTAAAAGAAGAATCTCTTATAAAACTTCTTAGTAAACAAAAAGGACTTCCTATAAATAAAATATTTTATAAATAGAGATGAGTATTAGTAGGTTCTATTTGGAGACGTAGAACCCGTGGCTGCGTTTAACTGGGCTCTTAGATAGGAAATAGCATAGTCTCTGTATTGAGGCGAATTAGCCCAAAGACGGACGCTGTATTCCCATGCTTTGTATTGAGGGTCTGACTCTGGAGAAACCGGAGGGGGACCGAGGGGGTTGTCCTTATCCACGTAGTAGAGAATGTCATGGACTGAGTCCTGAGAAAAATTGTTTTGATCAATGTTTCCTAATACTCCACGAAGAATTGGTTTAATAGACTGATCTACTGGTTCAGGATCGCCAAAAGACTCAACAGGGAAAGATGGTAAAATTTGATCCATAAGTTTTCTCCAAAGTGGTGCGACAATAAATCCCGCCACTTTTTTCTCCATCGGAGTATTTTCGTTATTTCCCACCCACGCTCCAACAATTAAATTTGGAGCGTACCCCATTATCCACGCGTCTTTATAATCGTTCGTTGTTCCCGTCTTCACAGCCACAGGTCTTGATGGAATGTAGAGAGCAGAGTTTTCTCCATAAGCGGGAATACGAGCTTTGTTGTCTGAAAGAATAGAGTTGATGTTTCTCGCTGTCTCTTTGGACAAAACATCCCTTGAGTTTGGAGTGTATTCCTCTAAAACCGCCCCACTTTTATCTTCTACTTTTAGAACAGCATTGTAGGGATTTCTTACCCCATCATTAGCAAAAACAGAATACGCCGAAGTCATATCAAGAAGAGACACTTCGCCACCTCCAAGAACCAAAGTGAGCCCGTATTGGTTTGGGTCCATAAGCTTCTCTACCCCTAAACTTTTGGCCAAGTCCAAGGAATCCTGTATTCCGGCCAAGTATAAGGCTTTTACTGCAGGGACGTTTATTGATTGGGCCAATGCGTCTCTAATGGTCATAGGACCACGGAAAATATGGTCATAGTTATCTGGCGAATAGCAGTTGTTGTCAGAAGTAAAATCGTTTGGTTCACACCCAGAATTGAACTGTGTTCTTAGGTCAAAAAGAATAGTGTCTGGTGTGTAACCTTTATTAAAAAGAGTCGAATAAACAAAGGGTTTGAAAGTCGATCCTGGTTGCCTGTGGGCAGTGGCTACATTAAAGTTGCCATTAATCTTAGGGTCAAAATAATCTCTTGAGCCAACCATAGACAAAATACCACCAGTTTTTGGATCAATAACGACGATAGCATCGTTGTCTGCATTAAAACTTGCTTCATTTATTTGCCCATACTCTTTAGCTACGGCTTCTGCTTTTGTTTGGATGTCATAATCAAGAGTGGTAGTAACTTTTAATCCACCACTTGTGAGAGCCTCTTCTCCATATTTGTTTGCAAGGTAATCTATTACAAAAAAGACGAAGTGTGGAGCGCGCAGACCGCCTTTATCTATTTTGGGTAGAAAGGTTACTTTCTCAGCGCGAGCACTGTCGTGTTCGGTTTTGGTAATAAAACCACTATTGAGCATTTCATTCAAAACCAAATTCTTTCTCTCTTCTAGTTTGTCCCTATGTTCTCCATAGGGAGAATAATATGTCGGAGCCTTTGTCATTGAAGCAATATAAGCCGCTTCTGCTAAAGAAACATCCTTAGCTTCTTTACCAAAATAACTTAGGGAAGCTTCTTCTACTCCATAAATACTTCCACCATAAGGGCTTTCATTTAAATAAATATTTAATATTTGATCTTTAGGTAATGCCTTGTCCAGTTTTTCTGCCAAGATCCATTCCTTTATTTTCCTGGTTGGAGTTTTGTCTCCATTGAGTATTGTATTTTTTACCACTTGCTGGGTAATGGTTGAACCACCTTGGCTAAAAGAAAGAGTGGCTAAATCTACAAGAAATGCTCTAGCAAGAGAACTAAATTTTACCCCTCCGTGGTTATAGAAATCTTTATCTTCTATGGCCAAAGTCGCCTTTTTTAAATAATCAGAAATCTTATCAAAAGACACCACAGTTCTCTTTAGATTTGGGGACATGTCATAAAGTAGCACTTGCCCTGTTCTGTCATATATCTTTGTAGATTGAACAACTTTTCTGCCGCTTATATCAGAAAGATCAGGAATCCTAAGAGTGGCTGCCCATAGTAGAGAGGCCCCAAAGAAAAACAAGGCTAAGGTGATTGTGGTCAGGGTTTTGTTGTGCAACAACGCCTTTTTTATATCTCCTTTCATAAAATCATTCTACCATGTTAGATTAAAGTCATGGAAAGAGATATAAAAGAGCTCCTCACCAGGGGTGTATCGGAAATTATTGGTCAAAAGGAGTTAGAAGAAAAACTACGTTCTGGTAAACCAATGCGTATAAAACTAGGTATTGACCCAACTAGCCCAAACCTCCACTTGGGTAGGTCCATCCCTCTACTAAAACTTAGAGACTTTCAAAAACTTGGACACACCATTGTCTTCATTATTGGAGATTTTACAGGCATCATTGGAGATACTTCTGATAAGGATGCTGAAAGACCAATGCTTACTAAAGAAATTGTAGATGAAAACAAAAAAACATACTTTGAACAGGTGGGTAAAATTATTGATCTTTCTAAAGCCGAACTCCATCACAACAGTGAGTGGTTAGGAAAACTTACATACACAGAAATCGGAGAACAAGCAGACTGCTTTTCAGTTTCTGATTTTATTGCCAGGGATAATATAGCCAGAAGGATAGAGGCCGGGAAAAGAGTTTCTCTTAGAGAAGTTTTGTATCCTCTCATGCAGGGCTACGACAGCGTGATGGTTAAAGCCGACGTAGAGCTCGGAGGTATGGACCAAAAGTTTAATATTCTATCCGGGAGGACTTTACAGCAAAAGTACGGGCAACAACCACAAAGCATTATCCTTGGGCCACTCATAGAAGGGCTTGATGGCAGGAAGATGAGCTCTAGTTGGGGAAATACAATCGGTGTTAGTACAGAACCAAGCGACATGTATGGAAAGGTGATGAGTATGGTCGATGCACAAATTATCACTTACTTTACCTTGTGTACGCGGGTCCCTATGGAGGAGGTTGAGGAAACAAGAAGCAAACTAGAATCGGGAGAACTTCACCCAAAAGACGCCAAGATGAAATTGGCCAAGGAAATAGTGAGGTTTTACCACGGAGAAGAAGCAGCTACAAAGGCAGAAGAAAATTTCATAAAAACTTTTTCAGAAAAGGGTGTACCCGAAGACATTCTATCTGTAGAAGCCAAACTAGATACGCCACTAGTTGATATTTTACTTTCTAACAAAATAGTAGAATCAAAGACTGAATGGAGGAGGTTAGTAGAAGAAGGAGCGGTCTCAAACACTTTGACTGGAGAAAAGATTGAGAAGAACGACGAAGGATTAAAAGACGGGATTACGCTCAAGGTGGGCAAAAGAAGGTTTATAAAAATAGAAGTTCTATAGAAAAACCCCGCACGCGCGGGGTTTTTGTTTATTCTTCTTCTTCAAACATATCTTCCTCCTCTTCCTCCTCATCATGTAGGCTTTCCTCCTTCTCCTCTTCATCTATGAGGTCGTCGATTCTTACTACATCAGGAAGACCTTCTGTATCTACTTCCTCATCATCAATGAGAGGGATAGAAGCCTTTGCAGGATCAATATCGTCTAGATCAAGCTCATCATCTTTTATTGTGACGTCATCCATTGTTTTTATATTTAGGGTCAAAAAATGCTTCTAATAAAAGGCTGACATTTTTCGATTTCATATTTGTAACAAATGCCATTTTCTTTTGCAAATGCAAAACTAAGAATGTGTGGATAACCTCCTTCTGTGCTTGACCGAAGCAAGGTGGGTAATGCCTACCGCTATGGCATCTATTTCATCATCGAGCTCAGGCATTTGTTTTAAATTCAAAATTCTTTCCACCATATTTTCGACCTGCTTCTTTGTTGCTTGCCCAAAACCAGTAGTGGCAATTTTTATCTCTTGTGGCCCGTATTCGAAAACTTCTAAACCAAGCAGCGAGGCCTCATAGAGGATAACACCGCGAGCTTCAGCCACACCTATGGCACTCGTTGTGTTTTGATTAAAGAAAAGTTTTTCTATGGCCAAATATTCTGGTTGCCACTTTTTTAATATTTTTTTTATTTCTTTACCTATCATTCCTAATCTCTCTGCTTTTGTTTCTTTTCTATCAGTGACTATACAAGCCGAATACAAAAGTTTTTCTTTGGAATTTTCTTTAATTAAAACCGCCACCCCGACTCTGTCGAAACCAGGGTCTATAGAAACGACGCAGTTATTCCGCATTAGTATAAACTTCTTGGATTTCTTCATTTTCTTCTAGTTCGTTTATGAGAGCCTCCAGGATAGATTCATCTTCTGGAGACAAGGGAATTGTCGCATTCGGCGTCCAGTCGTTGCCATGGCTCTTGGTGAACGCCCAGGTGGCCGATCCTGGGTGAGCCAGCTCGAACCCATGTTTAGAGAGAATGTGTTTTATATCCTGCGCAGCCTTGTTTCTACTAGAGGTTAAGGCTTCCATGATTAAGGCCGTGCCCCCCGGGCCATATGCTTCATAAGTAATTGATTCCAAGATTTCTCCTTCTCCTCCCATACCTTTTTTGACTGCACGGTCGATATTGTCACTAGGCATGTTATATTCACGCGCTTTTTCTATGACCGCTCTAAGTGCAGGTGAGGTAATATCTCCTTTGTGTTCCCTAGAGGCTGTAGCAATAAGCTTGGCCATCTTGCCAAATATTTTTGACTTCGCTGCATCAGTTGCTCCTTTTTGCCTTTTAATTTTTGACCATTTATTGTGTCCTGACATGTTATAAAAGTTTATTTTGTAAATTTTTAGGAACCGCGAGGTTCAAGTGTTTGTAGCCGAGAGGAGTGAGTGTTCGTCCACGGGAAGTGCGTTCAATAAATCCAAGCTGGATTAAATACGGTTCATTAAATTCTTCAATTGTAGCTTCTTCTTCTGAGAGAGCGGCGGCGAGTGTGCCTAGTCCAACTGGTCCACCATTAAATTTAATAGCGATAGTTTGCATTAATTTTCTATCTGATGGAGAAAGGCCTGCTTCATCAATACCCAAGAGCTTCAATGCTTCTTCAACCACACCGCTGTCTAAGTTTTTCTTATGAACTTGGGCGAAATCCCTGGCACGTTTGAGGAAATAGTTTGCAGTACGAGGAGTAAAGCGAGAACGCATAGAGATTTCTTTCTCTGCTGAACCGTCTGTCTTGACTCCTAAAATATTAGCAGACCTCTTCACAATTTTTTCTATCTCTTCGGCTGAATAAAACTCTAGTCGAAAGACTCCTCCAGAGAACCTAGAACGAAGAGGGGATGAAACACTGGCCACACGAGTAGTGGCAGCTATGAGTGTAAATGGTGGAAGCTCAAGCTGGATAGTTCTTGCTGAAGGACCTTTGCCTATAATGATATCTAGGACCCCCGACTCCATGGCTGGATAGAGAACTTCCTCAATTGATTTATTAAGTCTGTGTATTTCGTCTATAAAAAGTATGTCCCCAGCGGCAAGGTTAGTGAGGATAGAAGCAAGGTCACCAACCTTTTCAATTGCTGGGCCAGAAGTGATTTTCATCGCTCGTCGAGTCTCTTTGGATATGAGGTGGGCGAGAGTGGTTTTCCCTAAACCTGGTGGTCCATAGAAGAGGATATGTTCTGGGGGTGTGCCTCGTTCGGAAGCCGCTTTAAGTAAAATACGTAGGTTTTCTTTGATGATTTCTTGGCCAATATAATCCTCCCAATGTGTTGGACGGAGCTCTTCACCTACAAAAGCCACCTCTTCTGCTATTTCTGACTTTTGGGCGCCTTTAATTTTCTTACTTGACATAAAATTTATTATGTGCTAGACTCTTTGCAGTTCTCCAAATCATAAATCTCTAAACAACAACTGCCGCAAGGCACTTCGAACTTCTCTTTGAGGACGTTTTGGTTGACCTTGTGTCATCTGAAACTATCCTAGAAAGTCTTGTTTAACTTTTAGCTACCCGTTAAAAGTGTTGTTTGGAGATTTATGCTTTTGAGGTTCACCCCGCCATGGCGGGGCAAGTCTCCATCTCTTATTATTCACAAATCTAGACCCAGTTCAACCTCGCTTTTTAATAAAATTGTGTCTTATTCAAAACTCGAAAGGTCTATAACCCGTTCGAGTTCTTTCACGTCTGTTTCACCCTTAAGGACCTTGATTATCCCATCCTCAGTTAATGATAGTAGATGTTGACCTTTGGCTGCGGTCACTATGTCTCGTTCCCCAGGATTAGCGAGGATAATCTTTTCTATGTTTTCATCCATAAGGATGGCTTCATAAATACCCTCACGTCCCTTGTAGCCAGTGTTGTGGCATTTCTCACATCCAACCGCTTCCCAAACATGTTCTGTTTGGAGACCTTCCAAATAAGATTTGTCTTCTATGCCAGCAATAGTTTGCTCAACAATATTTTTTGTTCTTCCTTCTAAGACCGCTTCTTTCTTGCACTCTACACAAAGTTTTCGAACGAGTCTTTGAGCAATAGAAATATTTAGAGCTGAAGAAACTACTTTTGGATTTATCCCAAGATCTAATAGTCGGGGGATAGAACCAGCTGCGTTGTTGGTGTGGAGGGTAGAGAGCACAAGGTGACCAGTGAGGGCTGCATTGACTGCTGTTTTAGCTGTCTCTGGATCTCTAATTTCTCCAACCATGATGACATCAGGGTCCTGGCGCAAAGCAGAGCGCAAACCTTCAGCAAAAGTATATTCTCCTTCTGGATCTGTTTGAGTTTGGACAATCCCTGTGAGGTGATACTCCACTGGGTTCTCAATAGTAATAACTTTTATTTCTGGATTATAAATCTTCTTCAAGAAAGCATAGAGAGTAGTTGTCTTTCCTGAACCAGTAGGACCTGTGGTGAGTATCATGCCGTTTGGTTTGGCAATTTCCTTTTCTAAAATCTTTAAGAGTCTTGGGTGAATACCTAATTGTTCTAAAGGTACAGAGATAGAATCCGGTGTAAGGATACGTAGCACAACAGATTCGTTGTAAGGACCAGGAAGTAAGGATGTACGGACTTCCACTTCTTCATCACCGAGACGGATAGAAAACCTCCCGTCTTGAGCTTGGTTGTTGAGGTTTAGTTTGAGTGTTGAGACAAGTTTTATACGAGAGAGTAGTAGATTGAAAGTGTCTGTATCCAAGTGAAGGATGTCCATAAGCACTCCATCGAGTCTGTAGCGCAAACGCACCGAATCCTCTTCTGGTTCTATATGAATATCAGAAACTTTTAAGGCAATGGCTGAAGCCAGGACAATTTCAAGTATTTTTGAAATACGATAAGATTTTTTGGCAGCGAGGACTTCTTCAATGAGAGCCTTCACATCTCCAACTACATGAACCTTACCCACGATGTCCATAATTTCTGCACTAGAAATATCCAAAGCACCAGAAGTAGTCTCAAACGAATAAGACATGTCTTTGTACCTGTCCCAAACTTTGTTTAAAGAAGCGTGAGAGACCATGTAGATAGTGGGAATATATCCACGACCCTCTAATTCAGAAATAGCTGCCTTAGCCTTGTCATTTTCTGGAGATAAAACTCCTACATCAATTTTCTTATCCATGAGGTTGAAAACTGCCACCTCCGCAGCACGAGCGTCTGCTTCTTTTATCACCCTAAGCGCATCAATGTTTATTGGATGAGCGGAGAGATCAAGGTATGGCACGCCATATTTCTTAGAAAGCATCGAAGAAAGAGCCTCTTCCTCTTGTCTTTTTAGAAGAGCGGTCTTTGCTATCTCATCATCTTCATCGAATTTAATCATGACTCTATTGTATCGTATATAAGACCAAATACCAGAATAAGCCTATAATTCTAGCTTTAATTACTATTGACAAAAGATAATTTTGGGTATATAATATCAGTATACAAACGCGTGAACAACCTACGGAGGAAACCATGCGCAAGTTCCTTTACACCACGCTTGTCGCGGTTGCACTCACGCAGAACGCGTGTGCGGTAACCCTTCAGCAAAGCTATGGTGCGACGCAGAAATACCTGACGATCCAGCAGAAGACGTTCGTGAAGATGCGCAACAACTGCGCTCCATTCATCCGGATCGAGGGAGTCGTCGGCACCTATGCGGAGAAGGTTCCGCTCGGGCAACCGTTCACCGTTGTGCTCGTCCGGCAACCCGGGGAAAGTGATCAGGGATTGATCACCGTCACCGGTTTCGACAAGGACGGCACCTACTTCGGTTCGAACGAGAGGACTTTCCAGTTCTACCTCGGACAGGACCGAATTGAAAGCTGGACGGTCGACTATCTGAAGTCGCCGAACAGTGGCGGCGGTTGTCCAAGATAGTTTGGTGGTTTGGGCCTTTGATGGGGCCAAGGCGTGGAGCAATCCATGCCTTTTTTCATATAAAAATTTCTATTTGATAAATGTTATAATGACCAAATGAAGTATATTTCTAAGAGCTTGGAGGAAACCAGAGAGGTGGCAGAACAGTTTGTGAAGACCTTAGAAATAGATGATAAGGCTCATGTAGTTGCCTTGACTGGAGACCTTGGTTCAGGCAAAACTGCTTTCTCTCAAGCTGTGGGCTCTACTCTTGGAGTCATAGAAAATATGCACAGCCCTACCTTTGTGATAGAGAAAATTTACCCAATCGATTATCATGGCTTCAAGCATCTCATCCATATTGATGCGTATAGACTGGATCACTCCAAAGAACTCTTGCACTTAGGGTGGCAGAAAATAATTAGTGAGAGGGAAAATTTGATTTTGATTGAATGGCCAGAGAGGGTAGTGGATATTATCCCCGAAGGAGTTCAAAATATTTTCTTTAAGTTTATAGATGAGACAACAAGAGAAATAGATATTTATGAAAGCGAAAACTAATAAGAAAAAATTAGTACTTCTTGATGCTCACGCGATTATTCATCGCGCTTATCATGCATTGCCAGACTTTGCGACTTCAACTGGTGAACCAACAGGGGCACTATTCGGTGTGGTGACTATGCTCATAAAGATAATTGAAGAATTAAAACCAAACTACATAGTTGCTTGCTTTGACCTCCCAGATAAAACCCACAGACATGAAGCATACGAAGAATACAAAGGCACAAGGAAAAAAGTTGATGACAATCTGATCCTTCAACTCAACAGAGCCAAAGATATTTTCACTGCATGGGGAATACCTATTTTCTCTATGCCTGGATTTGAAGCCGATGATATCTTGGGCACCATCGTTGAATTGGAAAAAAAGAATAAAGATCTAGAGGTTGTTATAGCCTCTGGAGATATGGATACTCTACAACTTGTACGAGGCAAAGAGGTGCAGGTCTATACACTAAAAAAAGGCATAAGAGACACCATTCTTTATGATGAGCAGGCTGTAGAAGAAAGATTTGGATTCAAACCACTTCTGCTTCCAGACTACAAAGGTCTTCGTGGAGATCCTTCGGACAACATCATTGGAGTGAAGGGGATTGGAGAAAAGACCGCAACTACTTTAATAGTGAAATACGGCACAATTGAGAAAATTTATAAAGCCCTAAAGAAAGGCAAAGAGGAATGGAAGGAAGCTGGTATAACAGAGCGCATTGGAGAACTACTCTTGGAGAATGAAGAAGAGGCGTTGTTCTCTAAAACCCTGGCCACTATTCGTCGAGACGCACCAATAGATTTTAAACTTCCAAAGGAGTGGAAAGAGAGTTTGGTAATAGAAACTTTATTAGAATTATTTAAACAGCTTGAGTTTAGAACACTGGGCGAGAGGATTAAGAATTTAGTAAATGGGCAAAGTGACAGAAATTCGAACGGTGTCGGAGCCCGTCGGATTTTGACGGGTAAAGCCGGCGACATTTCTGTTACTGTGCCCAAAGAAACAAAACCAATTTCAAAAGCAGATAAAAAACTTTGTTTGATGCTTTGGGTTATAGATTCAAACTTCACTAATCCAATCCTAGAAGATGTTTACACTTTCACTAAGACTGATAACCAAGAAGAAGCGCGAAAAGTTTTGGATATAGAATTAGATAAAAGGAAATTAAAATCAGTATTTGAAGATATAGAATTACCATTAATGCCAGTGGTTGAACGAATGAACGCTCATGGAGTAAAAATAGATAAGAAAAATTTAGAAAACCTATCGACTACATATCATAAGGAGTTAACAAGATTAGAAAAAGAAATTTGGGAAGCTGCAGGGGAAGAGTTCAATGTGAATTCTCCTAAACAACTCGGAGAAATTTTGTTTACTAAAATGGGCCTGGCTGAGAAGAGACAAAAGAAAACAGCCACCGGTGGATTCTCAACCAAAGAATCAGAACTCCAAAAACTCATAGACAAACATCCAATCATTAATAAGATTTTGGATTATAGAGAACTCCAAAAATTACTCTCGACCTACATAGACACAATCCCTAAACTTTTGGATAAAGAATCTCGACTTCATTCAAACTTTATTCAAGCAGGCACTACTACTGGGCGCATGGCCTCCGAAGAACCAAATCTTCAAAACATCCCTGTCCGTAGCAAACTTGGTCAAGCCATTAGACACGCATTCATAGCAGAAAAAGGATTTAAACTCTTATCTTTGGATTATTCTCAAATAGAGCTTCGTATAGCCGCCATTTTGTCTAAGGATGAGAAATTGATGAAGATTTTTAAGGACGGATTAGATGTCCATACTGGTGTGGCCATGCAAGTGTTTAAGGTGAAGGCAGAAGAGGTAGATAAAAACATGAGGGCCAAGGCTAAGACGATTAACTTTGGAGTTTTGTTTGGTATGGGAGTGAGTGCTCTTAGGACAAACTTGAAAACTGACAGAGCCGAGGCGCAGGAATTTTATAATAATTATTTCTCTACATTTTCTGGACTCGCATCATACCTTGATAGAGTGAAGGCCGAAGCAGAAAGAATGGGTTATACAGAAACAATGTTTGGTCGAAGAAGATATTTTGCTGGATTAAAATCACCACTACCATTTATAAAAGCAGCCGCAGAAAGGATGGCCATCAACGCTCCTATCCAAGGCACTGAAGCAGATATAGTAAAAATATCTATGCTTCGGATAGATGAATATATAAAAAAGCGAGGCTGGGGAGAGGAAGTTTTTGCTGTACTCAATGTGCATGATGAAATTGTTTATGAGATAAAGGAAGAACTGGTTGAAGAAGCCACGAAAGAATTTAAAAAGATAATGGCCGAGGTCATCCCTAAAGACAGAACCCTAGGTGTGCCTATACTTGCAGAAGCAGTATCAGGAGATAGTTGGGGAGTAATGCAATAATATGAACGAAGAATTTTATCACAAAGATATTTTTGGTTTAGTTGTAGATTTGGATCTTCAAGCTGAAGAAGAATTTGATATAGGACCAAAGGCCAGGAACGAGTTTAATATTTGGGCGTTAACTGATGCGATAGCAGAAAGAAAGAAAAAAGATGCATGGGTTTTGTACGAGAAGGCTTTGGCCAGTGGGATGGCAGCAGAAGAAATATTTTGGAAAATAGTTTGGGTGGTGAAGAGTTTGCTCATCGCACAGAGAACCAAGGATTATACAGAGACTGATATGAAAGAGTTCTCATACAAAAAAGCAAAGATGAATCTAAAGAATTACAAACCAGGAGAGTTAGAGAAAATGTCAGAAAACCTAGTATTAGGGCTCCATAATGCTCGTCGAGGCAAGGGAGAAATAGATACTTTAATAGAAAAGACACTTTTATCTCTTTAGGTATATAATTCACTCGGCATGAGAATAGAAAATGAAGTAAAGCTCGACTACGCAGATGTTTTAATTCGTCCAAAGCGAAGCACCCTTTCGAGCAGAAAGGAGGTGAATCTAGAGAGAGAATTTAAGTTTCCTCATACGAAAAAAACTTGGACAGGTGTGCCCATCATTGCAGCCAACATGGATGGAGTAGGCACGGTGTCTATGGTGAAGTCCTTGAAGAAAGAAAAACTCCTCACCGCACTGCATAAGTTTCATGATTTGAAAAATTTTGAAAATGTAGATAAAAAATATAGTTTTGTGACAATAGGTATAAGGAATGAAGATAAGGAATATTTAAAAAAATATATTAAAAATTTTGGAGAGCCATATTTACTTTGTATTGATGTGGCCAACGGATATACAGAGAGATTTGTGGATTTTGTAAGGGATATTAGGGTGTTGTGCAAGGGGAGTATTATTATGGCCGGCAATGTTGTCACTGGAGACATGACCGAGCAACTTATCCTCTCTGGGGCAGATATAGTGAAGGTGGGTATTGGCCCAGGGACAGTTTGTACTACAAGGATGGTCACCGGTGTTGGTTATCCTCAACTCTCTGCGATTATTGAATGTGCGGATTCTGCTCATGGACTCGGAGGACTTATTTGTGCAGATGGAGGATGTAGAACTTCTGGAGATATAGCCAAGGCTTTTGGTGCTGGAGCAGATTTTGTGATGATAGGAGGTATGCTCGCTGGGCATGATGAAGGAGAGGAAGAAATCCTCGAAGAGAATGGTAAAAAATTTGTATACCACTATGGTTCAAGTTCTGCTGATTCTATGGAGAGGCACAACGGAGGTAAGGCACACTACAAAGCTCCAGAAGGTAAAAAGATAAAGATTCCTTATAGAGGTAAGGTTTTAGATACTGTTGGAGATATACTCGGAGGACTTCGTAGCGCCTGTACTTATGTTGGAGCACGAAGGTTAAAAGAGCTCCCTCGTCGCACCACTTTTGTTTTAGTGAACCGCCAACTTTCTCCTTCAATTATTGAATAAAAAAAGAGCACCGAAGTGCTCAACATCCCCCTTGTTTTTCTTGGGGGAAGAGAATCAGCTGTTCTGCGCGGAGCTTCATCCAGATTCGACCGAGGTGATTATAGCCTTGCCAGTCCGGTCCGCGACCCCAGAAAGCATCCTTCGCAGAGTTCTCGATGAGAACGGCAGTACCAGTTTGGAGAAGTTTTTTCAGAACATATGGATGCTGATCGATTTTGGCTCGAATCAAGGCTTCCATTATGCCAAGTTTGACCTCATTCCAATCTGGACGAACGAATTCTTTGTTCACGCGAGCAATCTTCTTGGCTTCGTGTGCAGACAGAGCATCCTCAATCTCAGCGCGAATCTTTGGATGATTCGGGAACTTCATCCCTTGATAGGCGTGCTCCACAGTCATCCAAATCTCTCCTCCAATCACAAGAGCGAAAGCCGAGAAATTCGAGAGGTAGTAATGCTCGTCTTCATAGAAGTGAATCCTCGCTTCTCCTTTCGGGTTGTTGAGCCAGGATTCAAGGCCAGAGAATGACGGAGTGTCATCTGGCTTTGGTGCAAACAGATGTGTCATGGATAGAACTCCTGTTGAGGAACGTGAATCTGCGAATACCCTAACACACGATATTTTTAATTCAACTAAGGCTACTGTGGTCAGGAATAATTTTCTACTGAAAATTTCCCCGACCCGGACTCGCGCCGTCGCGCTCCGTCTCGCACAATAAAAACTTTACCCCATAAACTTTTTATTGTGCACAGTTGCCCTCGACGCTCGAACCTTTTTGGAACAGGAATCAGAGATACGTCAGCAGTATAACAACATCAAACTGATTCTTGATGTAGATGAAGAGTGGAGACGGAGAGCTGAGGAGTGGAAACTCAAACGTGCTGCCTAGCATATCTAACGAAGTCCCCCAAGTCCCCGAAGTCCACCCGGGCAGCGTTGTTTCCTAAAGTACGACGACTTCGCCTTCGCTGACTATCTCAATCTTGCCGTCGATCACTTTGAGAGCAGATCTGTCATCGCAAGCATAAAGTGGGTGAGTAATCTCGTTCTTGAGATTATCAAGTACACTTCTTCGTGCTTGCATGAAATACGGCGAATTCAAATGAGGAATAAACAGGAGGTCTACTAGCGCTAATGACGGAGCCATTGAGTCAAACACTTCTTCCGGGTATACGACCTTCATCAAGCTCTCTGGTAAGAACTGACCAACGACCATGCTTCCAGCGCTGATTCCCATATAGACACGCGATTTGAGTAGATCAGCGAGAGTTGCATCCATGCCGGACTCTCTCATGACCTTTGCAAGGTATTGTTCATTTCCTCCGCCGAAACAAATTAGGTCTGCCGATTCTAATCGCGGAAGCCAATTGTCTTTTGGTGTTCCAGCAATATCTAAGATGTCTATCGAGAGGTATCCCTGTTTCTTGAGGTCGTTGAGATTATCTATTAGCCAGCCCTTATCTTCAGCAATCAAATTTGCCGCTGTCGGTATGAATACAAGCGAAATGTTGTTTGCTGGCTTGCCAACAAGATCAACGACAGCTTTGGCGATTGAAGGGTTTGTAATACCAGCGGATGTAAGAAGAAACTTCATTGACTGATTATAGCAACATCGGAACAGTCTTAATAGATAAGAAATGGTCGAACCGATATTTATTAAGAGAACGTGCCATCAGTTGGAGCGGCGATCTTTAGAGGCAGGTCTGTCATGGCGTAATGCACGAACTCATTCCCAAGTCTGGTTAGTTCGTATCGGTCGTCATTATCAAACGCTGACTTTGCGTATCTGGTACTACCACTCGGCGCTCTAGTAGAGCCTAGCGTAGATTGCAGAATTGTCCTTCCTGCTCCATCGACTTGTCTATGCTGATGTATTACATGGCCCATAGATAAATCACCGATTAGTAATTTAAACAAGTCTGCATCAGCAGAATCCTCTTTTACGGGTTCTTTGCCGAGTGCTTTCCAGATTTCTCCGCGGGAAATACCTCCGTGATTGTATACAACCGCAATAACCTTAAAATGCAATTCAGAATAGACGCGTAACCAGTCAAGAAATAGAACTACAACTTCGTCACTTGTAACGGTGCTCCCGGCTGCGTTGGCTAGGATATTTCTAATCAGCTTACGCTTATCTTCACTCTCTGCTGCGGACCAATCACGAAAAGCCTTCTTCAGTAGCGATTGATACGCCACACTATCGAGTCGTTCCTGTATTGCCGTATCCTGGAGATCGAGCCGCGCCATAATCTCAACAATCGTTTGTTCTTTCTCCTTTATTTCATCTGCAAGCATTTGAAGCCAATGCTTGAAAAAGCCGTTTACTCGTTCTTGCTGATCACCTGACCATGCACTTGCTGCTGCGGATAGAAAGCCACCAACTAGTGGCACTACTCCAGCTGCAATTTCCATTCCTGCGCGGATTGTTTTGATTGTTTTGGTCTCATTCAGGTCGATATCAGGTAATTCATCCATATTGATAGAATGACTGTACCACGATCTGTGTATGATTTCATGTTCGTCTTTATTGTTGATGTAAAAGGTTCGATTCCTGTTAGGTGTCAGAGTGGTTTAGAGTGAAAACGCAAAGAAAATGTTCACACAAATCGAACGGTTCTGAACAACAAAAAAGCCCTTAGTTGAGGACTCTTTTGTTACTTCATGCACGAAACGCATAAAATTCCTACTCTGTGCGCCCGACAGGAATCGAACCTGTGACCATCTCCTTAAAAGGGAGCTGCTCTACCGACTGAGCTACGGGCGCAAAGCTAAAAGCCCAAAAACTATAGCTAAAAATAGGCTTATTGTCTAGATTATAATGGGATGTCGTATGCGAACGCACCAGCACCAGTGAGGAGGAGAGAAAGGGCGATGGTAAACATAAGAAGATAGAAAACAATATCGCGTTTCAAAACTTGTTCTTCTTTGTATTCTGCATAAAGCTCTATTCCATAAACAACTACGAAAACTAAAGCGGCGATTTGTGTATAGAGGCCGAGGATGAGACCAACCGCTCCGACTATTTCTATGAGTCCCAAGACAGAAACAATAATATCGGCAGGTTTGAGGTGCAAGGCTTCAAAGGAGGCAATCCATTGTTGTCGTTCTTTTCTAAATTTTAGGAAACCTGTTTCAGCAATTATGACTCCAAGCACAACACGAAGAATAAACGGCCCAATTAATGAATAAGTTAATAGTTCTGGAAATGGATTTAACATAAGTGTATTCTAGCATAATGAAAACAGCTGTCCTCATACTTGATAATATCCGTTCTGTAGAAAACACAGGCTCTATTTTTCGTACTGCAGAATGTTTGGGTGTTCCTAAAATCTATTTGATTGGGACTACCCCAGCACCAATTGATAGGTTTGGGAGAGTTCGTACTGATTTTTCAAAAGTGGCTTTAGGGGCAGAAAATTTGGTCGAATGGGAATATCAAAAGGAAATAGATGGAGTGATAGAAGAATTAAAAGAACAAAATTTTAAAATTTTGGCTTTAGAACAAGATGGGAGATCAGTAAATCTAGAGACATACAAATCACCAAAACAGTTTGCACTAATAGTGGGGAATGAGGTTGATGGTGTGTCTAAGAATATCTTAAATGAATGTGATGAAATACTTGAGATAAAGATGAAAGGGGAGAAAGAGTCACTCAATGTCTCTGTGGCTACAGGAATAGCTTTGTACCAACTTCTAAATTAAATTTTCTTAGCACGATAATTTCTTGGTAGAAATTTCTCTACTCGAGCCAAGCTCTCCGTAAGGCACGAAAATTCAATTTAGAATATATGCGCAAGGCATAAAACTTAATTTATTAGTTGTAGAGATGCTGATGAACAGAACAAAAATGCGCACTGCGGGTGGCGACTACGTCGCGGGTGATAATACCCTTACAATTTTTCTTCGAACATTTCTCTCCAGTTTTTCTATAAGCATTGTGTTTGTTTTGGAATTTACCCTTCTCTCCATAGATATTTCTATAATCAGACATTGAATCACCACCAAAATCTATACCAGAATGGAGAACTTTTTTGATTGCTTCCAATAATAATTCGGTTTGTTTATTTGGTATTTTATTAGGTATCGAACGGGGATGGATTTGAGCGAGCCAGAGAGATTCATCACTATAGATGTTACCCACACCAGTAAGGAGGGTTTGATCCATGAGCATCTGTTTAATTGGGCGTTTTTCTTTAGAAAGAATTTTTTTAAATTCTTCAAGTGTAATGTCTAGGGCATCTGGGCCGAGGTGAGAGAGTTCTGGGTTTTTCTCTCTATCCTTTGATTCTATTAAAGTAATCTTTGCGAATTTGCGCATATCAGAGAAGGCCAAAATCTTTTTATTGTCTAAATAAAATTTCACTCGTACAAACCTTTCGTCCTTTGGTGGGTTATAGAAAAAGAATCCAGTCATTTTCATATGGGCTAGAATAGTTTTGCCATTGTCCAAACTAATTAAAATATTTTTCCCTCGTCTCTCTGCCCTTAATATTTTTGTGCCTATTACTTCTTTTTTAAAAATTTTAAAAAACTTTGGATTTTTAATGTTATCTTTGCCCGCATGAAAGTCACTTTTATAGTCTGTCCAGACATCAAGAATTACTTTACCTTTTACGGTTCTGTTTAAACCATCTACTGTTGTTTGGACTTCTGGTAGTTCAGGCATGGTGGTTTGATGGGTATATAATACATATAGAACTTCGAACCACCAGTAGGACATTCCCGAACGGAGGTGCCATATGAATAGGTATCTTTTGCTCGAGGTGAACGAGGGTGGACGGGTGAGCTCTTTCCTCACCGGGATGGGCATGGAGGGGTATGTAGTCATGCTTGGACCGCTGTCTGAGGAGGTCTTCAAAATGTCTCCTTGGAGTATCAAGGAAGTCAGGGAGTTCATGAGGGGAGTACACGACCTCAACCTCAGAATCTGGCACGGACCAAGGTTAAACGAAGAGCCCCTCGGAGTGGTGATGGCCAAGATTGAAGGTTTCTTCGATGAATCCATATCCATTGAAGAAATGGGGGGTTCCATCGCGGGATACTTGGCTGAGATAGAGCTTCACTACAGAGGACCAGTCGGAGGTATTTGCTAGCCACACGAGTATGTGTGGTTTTTTTATTTTTTATTCGAAAGAAGTTTAAGTGCCTGTTTGACTCGTTCACTTGGGCTGTCTATTTCTTTTGCCTCGCCCGTGGCCGAGCTATGGCCGAGGGGTACTTTCTTTAGAGCCTCACGAGCATCACGTTCTGTATATCCGAGTGAGACTAGGGCTTCGAGGGCATCTCCTTCAGCTCGCATATTGAGGCCTTTGTCTGATTCTTTGATAATTAATTTATCTTTCAATTCAAGCACAATCTTTTCTGCATTCTTTTTACCTATCCCAGAGACACGAGTGAGGTATGAAGTGTCGTTCTCGCTGACGGCCTGACGGAGAATGGTAGGGGAAGCGACATTTAATATACCGAGTGCAGTTTTTGGCCCAATACCTGAGATGGTGATTAGGAGCTCAAATATTTCTAGAGTTTCCTTATCTGAGAAGCCGTATAGGTCGAGGGCCGTTTCTCTGACTGCGAGGTAAGTCCATAGGAAAATAGGTTCTCCAGGGAGAGCATCAAGAGATGCTTCAGTGGTCACAAAAACCTTATAACCAACACCTCCAACATCCAGAATGAGGTAATGGAGGTCTTTGTGCCTGAGGGTGCCGTTTAGACTGCCTATCATGCTTCTATCATAACAGGTTGATTTATGGAGGTATATACGCTAATATCTTGCCCATGGCTATAACACGTTCAGCAAAAAAGGCATTCAGAGCTTCTTTGAAGAAGCAGTCTTTTAATACTATTAGAAAGGATAAGGTCGCAAGGACAGTAAAAACTCTAAAAAAACTTGTGAAGGATAAGAACAAAAAGGAGGCGGTGCTCGCTCTCAGAGAAGTTCAAAAAGCTTTCGATAAGGCGGCCAAGGCACACACTTTGAATAAAAACACTGCTTCAAGGAAAATCTCCAGGTTCTCCAAGATGATAAAGAAAATTGTTTAACAAAAATCCGCCTCTGGCGGTTTTTTGTAGAAGTGGTTTAAATGTGTTAATTTTGATGCACGCTCCCATCGTTCAATGGATAGGACATAACTTTGCGGAAGTTAAAATGTAGGTTCGATTCCTACTGGGAGCACAAGTGAGTGAAGTAGACGAAAGTTTACTTTTGGATATTTCCGAGCGTGTGCACCCAGGGCGTAGTTCTGGAGCACTAGAATCCTAAGAATTCCAAAACGTTCTCCAAGAATGGAAGTTGTTGATATTCTTCAGGAAGAAATTCTTTTAAAATCGAATTAACTTTATCTGAACTCACTTCCTCCCCTAGGGGGATTACTATAAGGGGCATAAACATTTTCTTAGAACGGAGAAGAATTTTCTTGTGAGGATGTTCTATGTCTATACAAAAGGAATGAATGGTTTCAAATGGGTAATAGATTTTGTTCCTGGCGATCCCTAGAGAATCGATTCTCATTTTCAATATTTCTGGTGGACGATTGATATATAGGGAGAGGGAGAAGGTGGCGACCAAAATAAAAATACCAAATATGATATTTCCAAAAATAATAGAAGCAATAGAGATAGAAACAGCAATAATGCCTACTGCCCAGAACCAGTCCTGGGTCCGTTCCTTGTGCTCATATTCATGAGCATCCCACTCAATACGAAGATCCGCCTTTGCCATATATAAATTCTAACACAAAACAAAACACCCATATGGGTGTTTTGTGTTTTGGCGGCGGAGGAGGTGAGATTCGAACTCACGGTACCGTTTCCAGTACGACAGTTTTCAAGACTGTTCCTTTAAACCGCTCAGGCACTCCTCCGTGAGGTCTATAAAAACACAAACGGAGGCTAAAATCAATTTTTAATTACCTCTACTTTTGAGTCTTTGGTAAAGAAGTAAATATAAATGATGTCCAAGATACCGACAGTATTGATGAAAAGTAAGGCAATGAACCAATATTGTTCGTTTCGTTGAGCTGATTTCCACAAGGCCAACCCCTTCCATGCTATCGACCAAATCATAATAATAACTACTAATGTTGGATGCGCTGTGAACCAATTTGAAGCTCCTAAAATATTTGTTGTTAAATTCATACCTATTATTATACTATAATGTTTCTTATGAAGATTATGGCTGTGGATTATGGGGCAAAAAGAGTCGGGGTGGCTTCGACGGATGAATCCGGAGAATTTGCATTACCTAGAGCGGTTTTACCTAATGATGATACTCTCGTAGATACTATCCTCAAACAAATTAGTGATGAGAATATAGAAAAAGTGGTAGTTGGTGATTCAAAAAATTTAGATGGGACGCCGAATGCTATTTCAAAAGATATAAATATTTTTGTAGAGAAATTAAAAGCAGAAAAAATTGATGTAGTGATGCATCCAGAAGTTTACACTTCCATGGAAGCAGATAGACTTCAAGGTCAAAATGATATGAGAGATGCTTCAGCCGCAGCTTTAATACTTAAAAGTTATATAGACTTACAAAATAATTAGTTTTCTTTGCACACATAATTTTTTGTTAAAAATTTGCTCTGCTTGGACCGTCGTCCTGCGCAAGGCACAAAAACTAGTTATTTTGTGTAGCAAAAAGCATAAAAGTGAATTATTTTGTATGATACTTGTATGATAACAATAGATGAATTTAAAAAAGGAGAAATAATGATAGGGGAGATTGTCGCGGTTGAATTAATCGAAAATTCAGAAAAACTTTTGAAATTAACAGTAGATTTTGCTGAAGAGAGACCACGAACTGTTGTTTCAGGAATTAAAAAGTATTTTGAAGATCCACAAATTCTTGTTGGGGTGAAATGTGCTTTCGCCACAAATCTTGAACCACGACCACTTATGGGTATCCCTAGTGAGGCGATGATTCTCGCTGTTTCTACTGACACAACTTTCTCTCTTCTTCGAGTGAGTGAGGATACCCCCAAAGGAACGAAGGTTAGATAATGAGAACTCTACTAGGTGAGTGTATAATGTATCTATGGTCGGTTTTTTAAATGCACCTAAAAGAAAAAGAAGTTTTTTTGATTTTTTCCCTACTCCTCGCTTCCTTGAATTATCCAAGGTTGGAGTCGCGTTTTCTGATCAAAACATTCATTTGGTTGAGTTTAAAAAGTCACATCGAGCAGGTGACCTTTCTATAGATCACTACAATGCAGTCGCACTACTAACAGGGGTAATCTTGGGAGGTTATATCTATGAGCAAGAGGCTTTAGTGAAGGCCTTAAGGGATTTAAAATCAAAACACTCGTTTGACTATGTGAGAGCCACCTTACCTGAAGAAAAAGCTTATCTATTTACCACTGAGGTGGACAAGGAACCGTTTGATAGCCTTAGAGATAGGGTGGCTTTTATAATAGAGGAGAACGTGCCGGTTTCATTGGCTGAATCAGTCTTTGATTTTGAGATTATTGGCAACATAAAAGACAAAGAACAAATCCGTGTGGCTGTGTCGGTTTTACCACTTAAGGCGGTAGAAACATATATTCATGTATTTGAAGCTGCAGGCATAACCCCAGTATCGTTCGATGTAGAATCCCAAGCTTTGGCCAGAGCGATTGTTCCCAATGGAGATGAGAGGACTCAACTCATTGTGAATTTGGAAGAAAACAAAACTGGACTATACGTAGTTGAAGATGAAATAGTTCAATTTAGTTCTACTCCTGCGTTTGGAGCAGTGAAAGATGAAAATGGCTATAGAGATTTGCTGGCTCTAAAGAGTGAGATGAGAAAAGTTTTTGCTTTTTGGAATACTAAACTCGGCATTGATGGGGCTCCAGGCAAAAAAATAGAGAAAATTCTCATAGCTGGAAGGGGAGCCAAAGATGATAATTTTGTTTCTGCGCTCATGGAAGATATGGATATTGAATACGAAGTAGCCAATGTTTGGGTCAACGCCTTTTCTCTCTTTGGGGATTTGCCAGACATTTCTTTCGAAGAATCTCTCGCATATGGTGTGTCTGTTGGCGTCGCCTTACCAGAAAAAGAACCTCGCTATGTTTAAATTACTTACAGACAACGCACGAATCAAGGCTAAAAAAGAGTATTCACTCCGCAAGTTAATAGTGGGTCTTGGTGGTGTCTGTATTATATTTTTAATCGGAGATATTGCTCTTCTGCCATCTCATATTATTTCTCAATCTAGAATGAGTGAGGCCCAAACGAGAATTTCAGCCTTAAAAAATCAATCTTCAACTCAGGATGCTCACACACTAGTGGAGTGGTTAGATGAGTTTAATAAACAAATATCCTCACTCACACCTATAGAAGGAAATAACTCACCTTATAAATTATTTGTAGAAATAATAAATACAAAACCTAGTGGCATATCTATAAATGGTTTAGTGATGAGGAAAGATTCAAAATCAACAACTCTATCTATCTCTGGAGTGGCCAAAGGAAGAAAAGATTTATACGATTTTGAAAACACTTTAAATAATTCAGGTAATTTTTCTGAGGTGGTTATTCCTGTTTCAAACTTTGCAAAAAATAGTGACATAGATTTTCAGTTTAATCTCTCTCCAAAATAAAATGCCTAAAAACAAAACTATTCTATATATACTCTGGATCCTCACCATAATGTTTTTGGGTGTATTAGTTTTTGGTGTTTATATTATTAGGGCAGAAAACCAAAATATTTCTGTATTGCAAAACCAAGCAGATGAAGCTACCAATGAGAGCTCCATAGCTGGTTCTATAAGATCAATAAAAAACAATTATTCTAAAGAACTAAAAGAAATAACAGCACTATTAATACATGGTGATGACCTTGTGCCCTTTATTGATTCTGTAGAGAAGCTTGGGAGAGATGTTGGACTAACTACTAAGATTATTTCTGTTGTTCAAGACAAATCTAATTCTAAAGAAATTAAATATCCAATCATTGTTCACATTACAGTAGAGTCAGAGGGTTCTTGGGGGAATAATATGAAATTCCTTTCAGCTATAGAAAACCTTCCTACAAATATTTCTATAGAAAACACCAATTTGGTTTTGAATGATTCAACTGTAGAAGCTGGCAAAACTACTAAACCTTCAGAAAAAGTTTGGCATACTAATATAACTTTTTCCATTTTAAACTTTAAATAATATGCCTAAGTTACCTTTCAAATTTCATCTGCATCTACACAAAAACGGCAAGCTTTTTGGATGGGGAGTAAGTCCAAATGCGGATTGGAAAGTTTTGTTCACTGTTTTTCTAATTCTAACGGTTAGTGTTTTCGCTCTTGGTGTCTATATGTTTATAGCCATAGCTAATGGAGATATCTTTTTAGTTGAAAAGCCCGCCACCACCACAGAGAGAAGTTTGGATTCAGAAAAAATAAAGAAAACAGTTTTATATTATGAAAC
Organism: Minisyncoccia bacterium; assembly: GCA_049304015.1. Taxonomy (GTDB): domain Bacteria; phylum Patescibacteriota; class Minisyncoccia; order Phycocordibacterales; family Zambryskibacteraceae; genus JAIFWN01. The sequence continues at coordinate 28,374 of JBAQNS010000013.1, forward strand.
TAGAGCTAAGAAACTCGAAGAAATAAAATCGAGTAATAATCGTATTGTTGATCCGTCACTTTAGGGTGTATCTATAAGGTGTTTTTGTGTCCTCGGCAGGAATCGAACCTGCATCAAAGCCTTAGAAGAGCTCTGTTCTATCCATTGAACTACGAGGACAAAGTCCTCGCATATAAAATTCTTATGGAGGACGTGGTGCGGGATACAGGACTCGAACCTGTGACCTTCTCAGTGTAAATGAGTTGCTCTACCAACTGAGCTAATCCCGCGATGGAATGATACTAACATATGATGTATCCTCTTGGTATACCCATGACTAATTTGGATAAAACAATCATTTTTGAGAACGAAGACATATTGGCCATAAACAAACCCGCTGGGATTATTGTGCATGGAGATGGCCGGACCAAAGAAGACTCTGTTTCTGCTTGGCTCGTGAGTAAATATCCAGAGGCCAAGGGAGTAGGAGAGATGATTCGTCTTGAAGGAGGAGACATTATTGATCGTTCAGGGGTGGTGCATCGTCTAGACAGAGATACTTCTGGGGTTTTGCTTTTGGCCAAGACCCAAAAAGGCTTTGAACATTTAAAAAATTTATTTTTGAAGAGAAAAATTCAAAAAACTTATTATGCGTTTGTGTACGGCAACATGAAAGAAGATCATGGCACCTTATCTATGCCCATAGGCAAGAGTCCAAGTGATTTTAGAAAATATTCTGCTGGACGAGGAGCGACGGGGGAGATGAGGGATGCAGTCACCTATTTTAGAGTACTCAAACGAGGAGATGGCTACAGTCTTATAGAGGCCAAACCAAAAACAGGACGGACACATCAAATCCGCGTACACTTTCAATCTCTCCAAAGACCAGTAATTTGTGACAAACTTTATGCATCATCCAAACCTCCAATGCTTGGATTTAAAAGGCTAGCCCTTCATGCTCGAGAAGTTTCTTTTAAAGATGAAAATGGTGTTGAACAAGTATTAAAGGCTGACTTTCCTGAAGATTTTCAGAATGCCTTTAAAGATATAGATTTTAAGCCCTAGTGTTTGCCATGAGCTAGGGGTTGTGGTAAATTAGTCTGACTTATGAAAACAGTGCATTCACCAGTAAATACAGAAGAAAGAGCCAAACTTGACTTAAGAGCAGGGGATACAGCTCGTGTCTGGCAGAAAATTCAAGAAAAGGGCAAGACCCGTCTTCAGGCTTTTGAAGGTTTGGTATTAACCAGAAAGCATGGCAAGGAGGCCGGAGCCACCTTTACTGTTCGTCGAGTATCTTCTGGAGTAGGTGTAGAGAAAACTTTTCTCCTTTATTCTCCAATGATAGACAAGATAGAAGTAGTGAAGCGTTCAAAGGTTCGTCGAGCCAAGCTCTACCACATCAGAGATCGAGCAGCCAAGGATATCAGACGTCAGATGAGAAATACTCGTATGGCTAAAGAGGTTGAAGAAACTCCTGTTTCAGAATAAAACATACTTTGTTATAGTGTGGGTCATGCCCGGGTGGAGAAATTGGTAGACTTACTACCTTGAGGTGGTAGCGCCGAAAGGCATGCAGGTTCGAGTCCTGTCCCGGGCACATTATTTATTGTCAGGCAGAATTATCTCAGTATGGGTGTATTTTGGATTGAAAATGTATTTGAGTTCTTTCTTGATATCTCCATAACTTATTTTTTGAACTTCAGAAATTCTTTCTTTTAATGTTCTAATTCTGTTCTCATTAATAATTGAGACTGAAGCGCCATCTATAATGTCGTGGGTATCTGTTTCTGTTGATTTTATTTGATCGACAGTTAGTTTGTGCATGGTTTCAAACCTGGCTTGCCACTTGTTTTCATCTATTTCTTTCAATACCTTCCATATTTCCTTTTCAACTAAAGGAATTTTTTCTACTGAAGTATCTACAGAAATTTCAGTTTGAACATAGTCTTTATAGTTTGAAAACATAATTCTAACTCCATAAGAAAGAGAGTGTTCAATCCTGAGTCTTTCGAATAAAACATCATAAAGAAACATTCTGATTTGGACTCTGAGCCAGTTCTTATCTGTACCTTTTTTGTCGAAGGTGCGGCTAAGAGAGAAGGTGGCTTGTTTCTGGGGGTCACCTATGTCTGCACTATTTATACGATTTCTTAGTTTGGTTGGTTTACTAATCGAGCCAACATTAATAATATTTTTCTTACCCTTAGGGGCGTTTTCTATAATCTTCTCAATAATTTTTAAATCCTTTTCTTGGATAGCGCCGGCCAAAAATATGGAAAGATTTTCTTTGTTGTAATGTTTGGTGTGGAAATCTTTCAAATCCTTATGGCTGATTTTGGCTATAGTGTTTGGCCAACCGAGGGGTGAATTTATCCTGGCTCTCTGGTGTCCTTTGAAGAGCGTGGCATCAAACTTTTTCACATAACTTAGAAACTTTTCATTTTTGTAGCGTCCCCATGATTCTTGGGTGATAACCTTGCGCTCATGCTCTACATCTTCTGGACGAATGAATGGATTGAAAACATTGTCGTTTATAAGGGCGAAAGCTTTATCAAAATTTTCGGGTAAACATTTGCAGTAGCAGACTGTTTGATAGTGACTAGTATATGCGTTGCGGGTATTGAGCATATAAAGCCTGTTGTATTCTTTGACCGCTTTTTTATCTTGAGCCAGAGGAGAACCATTACCCAAGAGATGTTCTAAAAAGTGAGCCGTGCCCTCTTTGCCCACTGGATCAGTGAAAGCCCCAGCAGCAAAACTAAAATAAATATGAATACAAGGAGCCCAGGGTAAATTTTTATAATAAACATTAACTCCAGCAATCTTCTTCTTTTTGAAATCAAATGGGTCAAAATTTTTTATAGGCATGGCCAAAGTATACTCACGAGCCCTTGCTTGAGCAATAGACATGTGTTGTGCTATAATAGATGCACTAGAGGGATTACTCCTAAATTTATGCTTTATACAAAGAAAGGTGATGATGGGACAACAAAAACTTTTGGTTGTGACCAAAGGGTTTCAAAGAGCTCATCAGTGGCTGAGGCCCTAGGTTCCCTTGATGAGATAAATTCCTATCTTGGTTTATGTAAAGTGAAGTCAGTAGAATCCCAACTCAAGGTTGGAGGAGATTCATTTGGAAAGATAGTACATATACTTCAAGAGAATTTATTTATGGTTCAAGCTGAACTAGCCGGAGCAGATAAACATATTGAAGAGGGTAAGGTGAAACAAGTAGAAGATTGGATTGACCTCGCAGAGCACGAGATGCCTCCCATAAAAACTTTCTTTATTTCTGGGGGATCTGATATAGCAGCAACTTTTGATGTGGCTCGAACCATCGCGCGTCGAGCCGAGAGGCGAGTGGTGGGGGTGAATGAAGAAGGATTAGTAAAACTCGGAGCAGAAACTTTGAAGTTTATGAATCGACTTTCGAGTATACTCTATGCATTGGCTCGACTATCCAACCATAAATCTGGTATAAAGGAGACCGCGCCGAGCTATAATTAGTTTATCCCGCAAGTGGAGGGGGAGTGCGCATAATGGTGGCTATGGTGTAACGGTTAACACTCGAGTTTGTGGAACTCGCAATTCGGGTTCGATTCCCGGTAGCCACCCCAATAAATTAAAAATGATTCCTTCTCGGAGTCATTTTTATTTATCAGGCTAAGGGAATCGAACCAGAGAGGGGTCGGGAGAACACCTGGTCTCCCGTGGAGGAAGGATTGGGAAAACCGTGGGTTTCCCAGGAGTGAGATATCCCGGTAGCCACCCCATTGTTTGATATACTTTTGGGATGGATATTAAAGAAACCATATTCGAATTAGAGAACAAACTTTTACAATCAGATATTAGAAAATCAGTTGAAAATCTGGATGATTTAATATCTGAAGATTTTATAGAATTTGGTAGTTCAGGTGCTATATATACAAAAAAAGATATTTTGGAGAGGTTGCCCAATTCTCCAGAGATTAAATTTGTGATGACTGACTTTAAGGTAAATGTTTTATCTACAGACATTGTTCAATCTACATTTAAAACTGAGAAGATAGATGCTGAGACAGGTAAAAACACCAGGTCTTTAAGAAGCTCTATATGGAAGAATGAGAGCGGTTGGTGGAAAATAATATTTCACCAAGGGACACTATTGGCAAACTGATATTCTCTCTAGAG
>JBAQNS010000014.1:0-9397 GCA_049304015.1 Minisyncoccia bacterium
TCAATTGATTTAAGAAAAGAAGGGTGACGACAAAAATCGAGATACTGATGGAGATGACTATGATTTCTCTAGGACGTAATACAGAATATTTGAAAAGTTGCTTCCACATACTCTCTTAATGCTAATACACAATTCACTATTAAACAATCTGAAAAGATGCTTAACAAAGCCATTATCAACAGTTTTCCACATATAGTTGACAAATGACTAAAAAAGGTATATGATGGAGTGTATGTAAGTTTCTCGTTCTATGCTTCTTAGGTTAATCCGAAGGGTGTGAGAGAGAAAAGTCCAGCGCTTACATAATTAATTTAAAGGCTGGCAAATTTGAAAGAAGAATATGCCTACAAAGCTATACGTCGGAGGAATCCCTTATACAACTACTGAAGCAGCACTTCGCGATTCATTCGCAAAGGCAGGAACAGTAGTTTCAGCAGCGATTATCATCGACCGTATGACTGGCAGAAGCAAAGGTTTCGGTTTCGTCGAAATGGCGGATCAAAACGGTGCTGATGCAGCTATCAACATGTGGAACGGACAAGACTTCGAAGGAAGAAAACTTACCGTAAACATCGCTCGTCCTCTAGAGCCTCGTGCTCCTAGAGACAGTCGACGTCCTATGTAATGCTTGAGTGGGTCGCAAGGCTCACACACGTTAATCAAAAACTCCCTTCGGGGAGTTTTTGATTATATGAATGTATAATAATCATATGAATTTCAAGAAAAAAACTTTTTTCCTATTTGGTGCTTTAATTTTACTCATCATAAGCATTTGGTTTTTACCTTATCATTGCAACTCAACTTCATGTTTAGTTAAAAATATTCAAGCAAAGACTGTTTTATTGAAAAATATTTCTATAAATGTAACCGTAGCTAACACTTCTGCTGAAAGGGAACTCGGACTTAGCGGTAGAGATGGGTTAAAAAGTAGCGAGGGCATGCTTTTTGTTTTTGATAGATCAGATTTGTATGGATTTTGGATGAAAGATATGAAATTCTCCATAGACATAGTTTGGATAGAAAATAATAAGGTTGTTTTTATAGAAAAGAATGTGTTGCCGGGTACTTACCCAACAGTTTTTTACCCCAAGGATAAGGCTAATATAGTCCTCGAGCTGCCTAGTGGGTTTTGCGACGCGAAGCAGATTTCGGTCGGTGATTCCTTCATCTTGAATCCATAAATTTTTGGAAATTTACCCGTTTTTGACCTTTAGTTTACTCCTATTTTAAGGGACATCTTTACAGTGGAGGGTTTTTATTTTTTGAGAAAAAAGAAATGGTTATCCACAGTTTTTTGTCGTCAATTTTTCATACAATAGGCACTAAGTCGGTTATTTTATAAAACGAACATAACAATTAATTCATGGCAAAGTCAATAAAGAAGAAAGAAGCTGAAAGAGATACAGAAAAGAAGACGAAAAAACTTTTGATTACTCAAGTTCAAAAGAGAAACGGATTAATTGTGCCATTCGACATAGACAGAATTGCCTCGGCGGTGAACAAAGCCATGATTGCCACCGGTGAAGGCTCTCCAGAAGAAGCAGAGATGATTGCCAACCAAGTTTATGCGGATATTGTTCGTATTTCTAAGAAATTTCCTGGTTTTATCCCTACTGTAGAAGGAGTTCAGAATTCAGTAGAGAAAGAACTTATGCTTTCTGAATACATTGCTACTGCGAAAGGTTATATTCTTTATAGAGAGAAACGTTCAGCACTCAGATACAAAGGAGTGGAAGTGCCAGAGAAAGTTAGAAAACTTGCAGAAGAAAGCAAATCTTATTTTAAAAACTCTCTTGGAGAATTTGTTTACTATAGAACTTACTCAAGATGGATTGCAGAAGAAAACCGCAGAGAGACTTGGATAGAAACAGTTAATAGATATGTAGATTTCATGAGAGAAAACCTTGGAAACAAATTAAAACCAAGTGAGTATGCAGAAGTTAGAGAATCAATACTTAGACAAGAAGCAATGCCTTCAATGCGCTTGCTACAATTCGCAGGTAAAGCTGCTCGTGCTACAAATGTTTGCGCCTATAATTGTTCGTTCATTGCACCGACGAAGTGGCAAGACTTTGCAGAAGTAATGTATATCTCTATGTGTGGTACTGGTGCTGGTTGGGCAGTCCAAAGTGAGAACATTCAACAACTTCCACAAATAAAAAAACAAACAGGCAAGATATTGCCAACATATGTTATCCCTGATTCCAAAGAAGGTTGGTGTGATGCACTCGCTCATGGATTAAAAACTTGGGCAGATGGCAATGATGTTATTTTTGATTTCTCATTGCTTCGTCCAGCTGGAGCAAGACTCGCAACTATGGGGGGAAAATCTTCTGGTCCAGAACCTCTTAGACAATTGCTGAGCTTTAGCCGAACCAAAATATTAGCTAGACAAGGTAGGAGACTCGCTAACATTGATGCTCACGACATCCTCTGTATGATAGGACAAATTGTAGTCTCTGGAGGAGTGAGGAGGAGCGCCATGATTTCACTTTCTGACCTTTATGACAACGAAATTCGTGATGCTAAAAAGGGTCAATTTTGGAATACTGACCCACAGAGAATGCTCGCCAATAACTCTGCAGTCTATGACAGCAAACCATCTTCTACAGAATTCCTAGAGGAATGGATTGCTCTTATGAAGTCTGGTTCTGGAGAGAGAGGGATATTTAATGCAGGGAGCCTCATCAAAACTTTACCTGCTCGACGCATCGCTCAGTTTGATGGTGGGGAACTTCCTCAATGGGGCACAAATCCATGTGGAGAAATTATTCTTCAATCCAAGCAATTTTGTAACCTTTCAGAGGTAGTAGCCCGTTCTAATGATGATGAAGAATCACTTATGAGGAAGATCAGAGTAGCTACTATTATAGGTACCTATCAATCAACTCTCACATACTTCCCATATCTTTCTAAAGAATGGAAACAAAATTGTGAAGCAGAGAGACTCCTTGGAGTCTCTATCACTGGTCAATGGGATTCTCCAAAAGTTCGTGAACCAAAAATGCTTGAGAAACTCCGCAAGGAAAGTATTCGAGTAAACAAAATATTTGCAAAGAGATTTGGTATTAATGAATCAACATGTATCACTTGTACAAAACCATCTGGTAATCTCTCTCAAACAGTTGACTGTTCATCTGGTATGCATCCAAGGTTTGCCCCTTATTATATTCGCCGAGTGCGAATTGCTTCTACAGACGCACTCTTCAAAATGCTTCGAGACCAAGGAGTACCTTACGCACCAGAAGTTGGACAATCTATGGATAGTGCCACTACATATGTCATTGATTTCCCTGTGAAGGCTCCGGGAGGTTCAGTCTTCAAGAAAGATCAAACAGCTATTGAGCAACTTGAATATTGGAAGAATGTAAAAGTTAATTTCACTGAACACAATCCGTCGGTTACTATCTCCATCGGAGAAGATGAATGGATTATTGTGGCCAATTGGTTGTATGAGAATTGGGATATCATCGGAGGACTCTCGTTTCTCCCAAGAGATAACCATGTTTATCAGCTTGCCCCTTATGAAGAAATTGATGAGAAAAGATATAAAGAGCTTGTTGGAAGATTCGAAGGTATAGATTTCTCCAAGATTATGACTTATGAGATGAATGATGAGACAGAACTTAAAAAAGAGCTTGCTTGTGCTGGCGGAGTGTGTGAAATAGAGGAAATCCCCACAGTAAAATAGGTTATAATAGAAGGATGAAAAAAATACGAGTAGCCATAAATGGCGCTGGCCGAATTGGTCGAGCATTTTATAAGTTAGCTCAAAAACGACCAGAGTTGGAGGTAGTGGCTATAAACGACCTCGGAGACAAAGAAAATATTGCCTATCTACTCAAATATGACACTGTCTATGGTCAAAGTGACGTGAGCCTTGATGGTGTTCAATTTGTCTCTGAAAGGGAAGCTGTTAACTTGCCTTGGAAAGCCTTGAATATAGATGTGGTGGTAGAGTCCACCGGTTTTTATACGACTTATGCTGGTTCAAAGGCTCACCTAGATGCTGGGGCCAAACGGGTAGTGGTGACAGCACCAATGAAAGATGAGCCAATCTCTGGAATTGAAGGTGGCACAGTTCTACTTGGTATAAATGAGGATAAATTTGCCACTTGTCAGATAACTTCCAATGCTTCTTGTACTACTAATGCTGCTTCACCAGTTTTAGCCATACTTGATGAAGCACTTGGAGTAGAGAAAGCAATTCTTAATACTGTGCATTCATATACTGCGAGCCAAGGGATTGTAGATGGTCCAAACAAAAAAGACTATAGAGAGGGTAGAGCCGCTGCACAAAACATCGTGCCTAGTTCTACAGGTGCAGCTATTGCAGTAGGCAAGGCGCTCACTCAACTTGATGGTAAGTTTGATGGTATATCTATAAGAGTGCCTTCGGTTATTGGATCCATTGCAGATATAACATTTATATCTAAGAGAGATACAACAGTAGAAGAAATAAACAAAATACTTACTGATGCTTCGAAAACAGAAAGGTGGAAAAATATCTTTGAGGTGACGAGTGAACCAATTGTATCTTCAGATGTGAGGGATTCTGCACACGCCTCTATAGCTGATTTAAACTTCACCCGTGTGGTTGGAGGCAATTTGGTCAAAGTTTTGGCTTGGTATGACAATGAGATGGGTTATACACATACTCTAGTAGAGCATGTAGTGAAGCTTGGAAGTGCGATAAAATAAAATATATGAAAATATTTATAGGCACAGATCATGCAGGCTTTGGACTCAAGGAGAAACTAGTGCCGTTTCTCACTAGTTTGGGATATGAGGTTGTAGACATGGGTGCACATGAATATGTAGAAGATGACGATTTTCCAGATTATATTATCCCTGTAGCCAGAGAAGTTTCTATGCACCCCAATGAAGTCAAAGGTATTATCCTAGGAGGGACAGGTCAAGGAGAAGCAATGTGTGCTAACAAGTTCAAGAATGTCAGAGCCACTGTCTATTATGGCAACGCTGGCAGTATTGTTGAAGACAAGGAATCCATCATTAAATTATCCAAAGAGCATAATAATGCGAATATCCTTTCCCTCGGAGCACGATTCATAACTGAAGATCAGATGACAAATGTGGTCAAAGAGTGGTTGAGTGCGCCGTTTTCAGGAGACGAACGACATATAAGGAGAATAAGCAAGATGGACAATATTCATGAGTGAAATTATCCCTGCCATACTTCCAAAAAATTTTGATGACCTAGAGGAGAAACTCGGGTTAATGGCTGGTAAGGTAGCAATGGTACATATAGATATTACTAATGGGACAATGACCAATAATTCAAATTGGCCATATTCAGGAGATATAAGAGAGTTTCTTAAAATTACAGAAGAAATAGAAGGTTTTCCATTTTGGGAGGATGTCAGCTTTGAAGCGCACCTAATGGTTAGTAAACCAGAAGATATTGTAGAGGATTGGATAAAAGCAGGGGCAGAGAGAATCACCATTCACTTGGAGTCATATGATAATTCAGATGAACTTTCAAGGTTCCTCGCTTTATTAAAGAACAGATTTAAGGAAGGAGCAGCATTTCTTGGTGTAGAAGTTGGTTTGGCTATAAATATGAGCACACCATTAGAAAAACTATTTCCTCATGTTTTAGAAGCAGACTATATACATATAATGAGTATAGATGAGATAGGTAAACAAGGTCATAAGTTTGATTCAAAAGTTTTGGATAGGATTAAATTATTAAAAGAAAATTTCCCAGATACAATTATTTCTCTGGACGGAGGAGTCACTTTAGAAAATGTAGAATATATAAAGGATGCTGGTGTAGATAGAATCATTGTTGGTTCAGCTATTTTTGGAGCCAATGATCCAGAGGAAGCACTCTTGGACTTTCTTGATGTAAACTATACATAATATGAGCACTTTATCTGATGAGAGAAGAGTAGAGTTAGAAAAAATTGCGAATGATATTCGTATGTCTATTGTGGAGAGTCTGGTTTTGGCTGGTTCAGGACATACAGCTGGGCCACTCGGTATGGCAGATGTGTTCACTGTCCTTTATTTCCATACACTGAATCACAAACCAAAGGAACCGGACTGGCAGGATAGAGATAGGGTTGTGCTTTCGAATGGTCATATTTGCCCAGTGCTATATGCGACCATGGCTCACTCAGGCTATTTCCCCATAGAAGAGCTCAAAACACTTCGTAAATTTGGTTCTAGGCTCCAAGGACACCCACATAGAGATTTTCTCCCTATGCTAGAGACTAGTTCTGGTCCCTTGGGCTCTGGTTTATCCCAAGCTATAGGTATGGCTCTCGCAGAAAAGATGGATGTAGGCACAAGTGTTTCAAAAAGAATTTATTGCTTTATGGGCGATGGTGAACTTGATGAAGGCCAAAACTGGGAGGCTATAATGCTTGCGGGTAAAAATAAATTAAATAATTTAGTGGCTATTGTGGATAGGAACAATATTCAGATAGATGGATTCACTGAGGATATTATGCCTCTTGAGCCACTGGCAGATAAATGGAAGGCTAATAATTGGCATGTGATAGAAGTAGATGGACACAATATGGAAGACATCGCTGATGCGTTTGATAGTGCGAAGACAATTTTTGAGAAACCCACAGTCATTATTGCTCATACTATCCCGGGCAAGGGGGTACATGAGTTTGAGAGGGATTATAGATGGCACGGCAAACCTCCAACCAAAGAAGAGGGGGAAATGGCTCTAAAAGAGTTGAGGTCTTTAGGAGGCAAAATAACTGGATACCACAATGATTAATAAAGATTTGAAACTTAATACTAAGATCTTTGATAAGGATGTAGAGCAGGTGCCTATTCGAAAGGGCTTTGGTGAAGGATTGGTTGTGGCTGGAGAGGCAAATCCTCAGATAGTTGGATTATGTGCAGATTTGATTGAATCAACGCAGATGCATTTATTCAAAGAGAGGTTTCCAAACAGATTTGTAGAGATGGGCATAGCAGAACAGAATCTTGCTTCTGTTGGTTCTGGTATGGCTGCAATGGGTAAGATACCTTTTATATCTTCTTATGCGATGTTTTCTCCAGGCAGGAATTGGGAGCAGATACGCACTACTATTTGCTACAACAATCAACCGGTAAAAATTATTGGTTCTCACTCTGGTGTCTCTGTTGGTCCAGATGGTGGGACTCATCAGGCAATAGAAGATATGGCTCTCACTCGAGTGATTCCTCGTATGGTAGTTATCTCTCCATGCGATGCTATAGAAGCCAAGAAAGCGACAATTGCTCTAGCTAAAACAAACACCCCTGTTTATCTTAGATTGGCACGGGAGAAGACTCCGGTTATGACTACCACCGATACTCCTTTTGAAATAGGTAAGGCTCAAACTTACTGGCAGGGAAATAATCCAAAGGTGGGTATCATAGCCACAGGGGCACTTTTGCATAAAGCACTTTTAGCAGCTAAAACTTTAGAGAAAGATAAAATTGAAGTTGATGTTTTAAATCTTTCAACAATTAAACCACTTGATGAGGAAGCAATAATAAATCTTGCCAAGAAAACGGGTGCCATAGTAACAGTAGAAGAACACCAGATTGCTGGAGGGATGGGCAGTGCTGTCGCAGAGTGTTTAGCCAAAAATATGCCAGTAAAGATGAGATTTGTGGGGGTAAAAGATGAGTTCGGCCAGTCTGGAACACCTGATGAACTTGTAGAACATTATGGAATGGGGGAGAGGGATATCATTAAAGCGGTTAAGGAATTAATATAAATTGACTCGATTGAGTTAAGACGTTATCCTTTCTATGGACAACCACTTTTTCTATGGAGACTCGATGACCGAACACGCATGTCTCTGTGAAAGGAGAAAGATAACGGTGGAGAGATATCAAGCATTGAGAGATGGGGGGTACAGCGACTGGCAGATTTTCATGATGTGTTGCCACGGGACAGGGGTGCCAACAATCGATAAATCGAAAGCACACACTTCGTCGAAAGAAAAAACAATGCCCCCTTCTCAGACAATCTGACTCTACACCAAGAGCACCAATAGGTGCTCTTTTAATTTGTAAAATACCCAATATATAAGCCATATATTGTGGGGATAGCCTGGAAATATATAATATCTGAAGGTGTATACTTAAAGAAGTTTATAAATAATTTAATTTCATGAAAAAATTTTTAGCAGTATCCTTTTTAACACTTTCTTTAATCATTTCATCAGCACCAGTTGCAAATGCTGCAACTATTGCTGAACTGCAAGCTCAGCTAAATGCTCTTATGGCTCAACTTACTGCTCTGCAGGAACAACTAAATAGCAATGCCGGCCCAACAGTAATCCCACCAAGAGATCCTAATGCATTCTGCTATACCTTCACAAGGAATTTAAAATTTGGTGATGGAAAAACTTCATTCGATGAACCTATGGTGGATGCACTTCAAATGGCTCTACAAAAAGAAGGTTTTACTATTTCTGATAAGGAAATTAAAGGAGGCTCAATATTTGGTGAATCTACCGCTTCTGCTGTAGTAGGCTTCCAACAAAAATATGCAAGTGAGATTCTAACTCCAAACGGACTTTTAAACGGCAATGGCTTCGTAGGTAATGCTACGAGAGCAAAATTAAACGCTTTGTACGGATGTGGAAAAACAACAACTACTATTATCCCAACCAACAAATCGACTGTCAGCTTGTTTGCAGACAAGACTACAATTAATGTAGGACAAATGGTATCTTTGCGTTTTAATGCAGACAATGTTTCTTACTGTGCTGGTCCAGATACGATGATAAGCAGAAATATCCAGAACTCAATAAATGGCATGACAACTCTTTATCCAAAAGAAACAACTACATATTCAATTCATTGTTATAGAAAAACACCAACAAACGAATCGGAAAATGGTTATCCAGACGCAAGTGCTAGTGTGATAGTTTATGTTAATCAAACAACTTATAAAATTGGCGACGTAAACGGAGACGGCTCAGTAACTTGTGCTGACTCAAAGATGGTGGCTGATTATTCAGTTGGACTTACTAAACTTACAGCAGAGGAAAAATCAAGAGCAGATGTGAATGGTGATGGTGCAGTAAACATTATTGATGCTCAACAAATAGTGAGGAATTTTGGATTAAATTGTTCAACAACTACATCAACCCCAGTAAACTTGAAACTTGTTTCAAATGTGACTGGTAATACTGGTACTTTGATTTCCGCTTCAATCGCTGGTTATGCTACTAATAGTGATGTTTCTTATTGGAAGTTAAATATTGCTTGTGAGGATGGCGCAGTGATATCAAATTATAGTGGTTCTAATGTTTGTGGCACAGAAAATACATATTATAGATACAATATGTCTAATTCTGGTAACGATTACATAATGATTACTTCGTTTGGTCTTAAAAATACTTCAAGTTTACAACGCAACATTGTTTTCTCT
>JBAQNS010000015.1:0-26906 GCA_049304015.1 Minisyncoccia bacterium
GCGTGATATAATATTTTTATGATTATAGAAAGTTCTAAGAACTCATATGCTTCAAGGTTTCTAATTATATTAACAATATCAGCAATTCTATTTGTTGTTTTATTTTCATTCTATAAGTTTTATATTAAAAAAGACTTTACACTTTACATAAAAGAAACTTGTAATCCTGCTACCGAAGTCTGCTTTGTTCAAGAATGTGCAGATGATGATGTAAGGTGTTCTTCACTACCAGATAAAATGTTTTATTTCAAAATAATTTATCAAAAAGAATATAAGTTAGCAAAATGTACCAAAGATAATTGTCCATCAATAACCTGTGTAGAAGGCGACAATACTTGTTCTGTTTATTATTGTTCAGAAGAGAATCTAACCAAATTTGGATTATCCGATACTTGTAGCATTTAGTTTCTTAATTTTTTCTTCTAAATACCACTGAAAATAACCTTTATATTTTTCCTGTAAAGCTTTTAACATCCAATCAGTCCCTCGAACTACTTTTCGACAATTTTCAGATCCACATTGGCAGTCAAATTTATAAGTCTCCACACTTAAAACCATAGAATAATCAAAAGTGATTTGCTCATCTTTATTTATATTATTCATTGAAAGAAGAAATATCTGACCTTTAAAACCTGCATTAGGATTACAACTGTGATTGAAGTAATCAACAGGTTGAATATCCTCATCTTTGTTAATACCTATAACAAAATTTGGAGCTATTTGATGAGCAAAATCTCTCATATGTGGAGGTAACTCTTGTTCTTCGTCTAAAGTCATCACATATCCACCAAAAATGGCCAATATCTCGTCTTTCAACACATCTTCTTTTGCATAAACTCCCTTTCCAAAGTCTTGTATGTCCCTAACTTCTAGTTTTGGGGATATCCACGAGTGATATTTTTTCATATTATTATATTAGCATGATTACAAAATGTGTTTATAATTAGATTATGGATTTTAATTTCCCACAAAACATTCAATATTGTAAAGATATTGTTAATGCTGTTTCTAGTATCTTATATTATTCAAGTATACCAAGTGCCGTAATTTCATTATTAATTGGTATATTTGTTTTATTTAAAAGTAAATTTTCATTATTAGGAAAGATATTATTCTCTATTTCAATTTCTTTCTCTGCTTGGGTAACTTCAAGTTTACTAATATGGATTTTTTACTTTAATAACAGTGTGGTAATGAGTGCCTGGGCACCAATAGAAATCTTTTCAATATTGTTATATATATTATGTTTGTACTTTGTTTATGTTTATATAGAAAAGAGAGATATAAATATATGGACTAAACTTCTAGTTTCATCTCCACTATTTCTGATTATATTTTTAGTTCCTACAACTTACAATATATCGGAATATGACATACAAGAGTGCGTCTCAGTAGAAAATCCCGCATATACTAACTTTATTTTAGGATTAAAAATATTCTTTTCATTATGGATTATTAGCTACTCAATATATAAATACATAAAAGCAAATAAGGAATTTAGAAAACAAATATTACTTCTAATGATAGGAATGATAATTTTCTTGTTATCTTTTTTGGTTGCTGGGTACGTGGCCGAGCAAACATATGTTTATATTTATGAAGCAGCGGGATTGTTTGGAATGGTAGTATTTCTGGCATTTCTTGCGTACCTTATCGTTAGGTTCAAGGCATTTGATATAAAACTTATTGCCACTCAAGCTTTGGTTGTGGCACTTGTCATTCTTATTGGTTCGCAGTTCTTCTTCATTCAGACAAATATAAACCGAATTCTTACAGCCGTCACTCTGATAATTACTGGAGTAATAGGCATAAATCTTATTCGTAGTGTGAAGAAAGAAAACGAACTTAATGAATCACTCCAAATAGCTAACGAGGGACAATCAAACTTGATTCACATTATGAATCACCAAATCAAAGGTTATTTGTCTAAGTCTAGGAACATTTTCGCAGAACTTTTATCCGAAAACGGTTATGGGATAAACGATGAATCAAGACCAATGATTAAGGAAGGTTTTGAATCACTCACTGAAGGTGTGGGTTTCGTTCAACAAGTTTTGAACGGCTCGAGCGCAGAGACAGGAGCATTAATTTATGCGAAGAACAGATTTGATATGAAGGAATTGGTTGAAGACACAGTCAAAGGGCAAAAGGATGCTGCAGAGAAAGTGAACCTTAGTCTTGAGTTAAAAATAGATGATGGAGACTACAAAATGCTAGGAGACAATGTTCAAATCAAAGAGTGTGTCAGGAACTTGATTGATAATTCTATTCGCTATACCCAAAAAGGAGGCTTGAAGGTTCACCTTGCGCACAATAGAGACAAAATTGTCTTTAGTGTAGAAGACACGGGTGTGGGTATCGCTCCTGAGGATAGACCAAAACTCTTCACCAAAGGAGGTAGAGGTAAGGATTCTCTAAGGATAAACATTAACTCCACTGGTTATGGACTTGCGTTCGTGAAGGCAGTAGTTGAAGCCCATAAGGGTAGGGTATGGGTTGATTCTAAAGGTACTAACCAAGGTTCAACTTTCTACATGGAATTGCCCGTGGTAATATAGGTTTTATGAAGAAAATTCTCCTTTCAGGAGTCAAACCAACAGGCAGACCTCATATTGGTAACTATTTTGGTGCAATGAAGCAGTTTGTGGATCTACAACAGGAGCACACCTGCTACTTTATGATTGCTGACTATCACGGTTTGAACTTTGTTCAAGACAGAGAGGAAATGTTTGAAAACACTATCGACTTGGCCATAGATTATTTGGCCATTGGTCTTGATCCAAAGGAGTCTGTTATCTTTAAACAATCGGATGTTTCTGCTCATACAGAACTGGCTTGGATATTCGACACCATCACTACGATGCCATACCTCATGCGTGCTCATGCTTTCAAGGATGCAGAAGCCAAAAGCAAAGATATTTCTGTAGGGACATTTAATTATCCAATGCTAATGGCTGCAGATATTCTGCTTTATGATACTGATGTTGTGCCTGTCGGCTCAGACCAAAAACAACATGTAGAAATAGCCAGAGACACAGCTGAGAAGTTTAATAGAATCTATGGAGAAACTTTTAAACTTCCAAAGGATTTAATCCTTGAAAGTGTGAAGACTGTCCCAGGCATTGATGGACAAAAGATGAGCAAGAGCTACAACAACTACATCAGCCTCTTCGCTGAAGATGATGAGATAGAGAAAAGAGTGATGTCTATAGTGACTGATTCTGGTTCAGACATCCCTACAAACGTTTATGCACTACATAAATTATTTAAATCAGAAAAGGAACTCAAGGATTTGTATGAAGCTAACAAAGGTAAGTACAAAATACTCAAAGAAGCACTCATAGAAGACATAAAAGCCTTTATTAAACCACTCAGAGATAGAAGGAACGAGATAGCCAAGGACAGAAATATTGTGAAGGAATTATTAGCTGACGGAGCCAAGAGAGCTCGGGCCAAGGCCGATGAGACATTGAACAAAGCCAAAATAAACATAGGAGTAAAAGAAAATTAAAATGAAAAGAATATTAATAAAAGAATTAGAAAATCATATTGGTGAAGAAATAACCATTTCTGGATGGGTAGACATAAGGCGCGACCAAGGCAAAATGGTTTTCTTTGACCTCAGAGATATGAGTGGCCGAGTACAATGTGTTGTCCTTCCAACAAAAACAGAGGCTATAGAAAATGCCAAGAGAATGCGCCCAGAATGGGTTCTAAAGCTAACAGGACAGGTTAACAAGAGACCGGAAAAAAATATAAAAGAAGGCGTAGTGAACGGCACTATTGAATTAGAGATAAACACTATAGAGATTCTAAACGAAGCTACGACTCCTGCATTTGATACAACAAGTGATGGCAAGGAGATAGGAGAAGAAAACAGATTGAAATATAGATACCTAGACCTCCGCCGACCGAGAATGCAGAAAAATATTAGACACAGACACAAAGCAGCCAAGTTTATCAGAGATTTCTTAGACAAAGAAAACTTTATAGAGATAGAAACTCCGATTCTAACCAAGGCTACAGCCGAAGGAGCACGAGACTTTATTGTCCCATCAAGACTTGAGAAGGGAAGCTTTTATGCACTTCCACAAGCACCACAACAGCACAAGCAACTTTTCATGGCTTCGGGGATGGAGAGATATTTCCAAATGGCAAAGTGTTTCCGAGATGAAGACCTTAGAGGAGACAGACAACCAGAATTTACACAACTTGACCTTGAGATGAGCTTCGTAGATAGGGAAGATGTTATGGAGCTTAATGAAAGACTTTTGATTGCCTTGGTGACTGAACTTTATCCAGAGAAAAAGATTCAGCAAATTCCTTTCCCCAGAATTACTTATAAAGATGCGATGGAAAAATATGGTACAGATAGACCAGACATAAGGGAAAATAAAGAAGATCAAAATCTCCTCGCTTTTTGTTGGGTGATAGACTTCCCATTCTTTGAGAAAGCTAATAAAGATAATAATCCTCAGGCCACTGGTGAGTGGACCTTTACTCACAACCCATTCTCTGGAGCTCAACCAGAATTCGCACAAGATTTGTTAGACAAGAAAAACATCCCTAATATTCTCACCAACCAGTACGACATAATTCTTAATGGCAACGAAATAGGTGGAGGCAGTATCAGAAACCATAAACCAGAAGCACTCCTCGCTGTCTATGAAATCATGGGAGTCCCTAAAGAAGAGGCAGAGAAAAATTTATTTTATATGCTCGAGGCCTTTCGTTCAGGCACGCCACCACACGGCGGTATCGCATGGGGATTCGACAGATTGGTGATGCTCCTAGAAAACGAACCAAATATCAGAGAAGTGATGGCATTCCCTAAAAATGGTGAAGGTAAAGATTTGATGATGGACACACCGTCTGAAGTAGGGGAGAAACAACTAAAAGAACTAGGAATAAAGGTAGAAATAGAGAAGAAGAAATAGCCATTGACTTTATTGTTTATTTGTGATAGTATACCAATGTATGCTCTTTTAGCTTTTACTCAGAACCCACCCACTCAAGTGAGGCTTTACCATGCGTATCGGCAAGTTCCTCGTCCTCTATGGCCTCGCCATCGCGCTCGCAGCTTGCGGAGACAACAATCCGACGGCGCCGCGTGAGAAGTCGACGGTCATCGTGACCGCGAACGACATCTTCCACGCCCCTGTCGTGATGTTCGTGGGGGGCAAGGCGAGCGTCGGCATCCAATCATCGATCATCGGCGAGAACCGACTCGATGCCGCAGATGTCCTCGTGGTGAAGGTGGACAGTCTCATCACGAAGCTCGAACGTACCTACAACGGAAGTGGCCTCGGCACGTTCTACTACAACAACGTGACGAAGTCGACCGTCGATCGCTTCGAGGTATGGGAGCTCACCGCCGGGATGAAAACAGGCACCACCTGGATGAAGTTCCACTCAACAGTGGACCCCACCCAGAGGGACAGCCTTCAGATCATCGTCTTCGGCGTCACCAACATCAAGGGTCAGTAACCCACCCAACAAGGAGAAATCTATCTCGAAGTTGAGGTGGGTTTTTCTTTATAAAAAATCACATAAAAGCTATAATGAACTAAATGGATGAGTTGAATTATAAGGTGAAAACTGGAGTTTTTGAGGGTCCTTTGGACCTTCTTCTTGATTTAATAGAGAAACGCAAACTTTTTATAAATGATGTTTCATTGTCCCAAGTGACAGATGATTTCATCCAATACATCGAAGCTCATGAAGACTTTCCGATAGGGGAAAGTGCTGAATTTATACTAATTGCTTCTACTTTAATGCTGGTGAAATCTCGTTCACTTTTACCTATGCTCGAACTAACCGAAGAGGAAGAGGGTTCTATAGAAGATTTGGAGAACCGTCTAGCTCTTTATGCGAGGACCAAAGAGTTAGCCTTAGAAGTTCGAAAAATGTTTGGTAAAAATATTATTTTTGATAAAACTCCTTCGAAAAACACTATTATTGTCTTTACTCCAGATTCAAAGACAAATACTAGTGAGCTATTAATTGCTCTGCAAAGAATTATTGAATCTTTACCAAAAAAAGAATTCATCCCCAAGGCTGTTGTCAGAAAGATGATTAACCTAGAAGAAACTATAGAAAAATTAGCAGAGAGAATATCTAGGAGTATGAAGATGAATTTCACTGAATTTAAGAATCAATTGGGTGCGAATGGCAAACTGACTCAAGAGAAGAAAGTTATGGTGATTGTAGGATTTCTTGCTATGCTAGAACTTGTTAAACGAGGAGCCATAAAGGTGACTCAAGACAGCGAGGGTGAGATAGAGATGGAAACAGAGTCAGTCAACATCCCAAATTATGCCTAATATGAAATTAGAAAATAAAATAGAAGCAATACTTTTATACAAAAACGAGCCAGTGACCATGCTCGAACTTTCTAAGCTATTGAACGAATCCAAAGAAAACATATCTACTGCTGTAGCAAACCTGCAGAATTTCTACAAAGAGAGAGGTCTGGTTTTATTGGTTTTGAACGATGCGGTATCCTTGGGTACTAATCCAGACCTGTCATCACTAATAGAAAATATTCAAAAAGAGGAATTATCCAGAGACCTTGGTCGAGCTGGACTTGAGACTTTGTCCATTATTCTCTACAAAGGACCTATCTCAAGGAGGGAAATAGACTATATAAGAGGGGTGAATTCTGGTTTTATTATAAGAAATTTATTGGTCAGGGGTTTAATAGAGAGAAGTGAATCAGTTGTAGGAGAAAGAAGCTTTAGTTATAAACCAACTCTTGAATTACTAAAATTTTTAGGAATTACAAAAATTGAAGATCTACCTGAATACAAGGATGCATATACAAAACTTGAAATATTCTCAAAAACTATTAATGAGAGTGAGGTATGACCATGAATGAACCGAGACTCACAAACAAATTTGAACTCAGATTATTTGGAGTATTAGGAGCTATCTTAGTAGTACTGCTTACATTCTCTTTTATTGTGAGTAACAAGGTAGAGAGAGGAGATGAATCAGTGCCATCCAAAATAGTGAAGAATTATTTTGAAAATTTAGATATTAAAGCAAAGGCAGTTTACGTTTTGGATGTGAGGACAGGCAAAGTTTTATTTGAAAAAAATTCTAATGCTAGGATGCCCCTCGCATCACTAACCAAGGTGATGACAGCCCTTGTAGCCACAGACATAGCTCCAGAGTTCAGCACTATAGTTATAGATGGCAAGGCTTTGACTGCTGAAGGAGATAGTGGTTTAAGAGCAAACGAGAGGTGGAGTCTAAATCGCTTATTAGATTTTTCTCTTACTAGTTCATCCAATGATGGAGCAACTGCTGTGGCCTTTGCCCTCGGAGCTCTCAACAAAACTGGTTCCACCAATGGAGAAGCAGAGAATGATTTTGTAAACCTTATGAATATTAGGGCGGATAAATTAGGTATGAAAAACACTTATTATCTGAATGAAACAGGACTAGATGAATCAGAAATTAAAAACGGTGCTTATGGGACAGCACACGACATGGCAACTTTGTTTGAATATATCCTTAAGAACAAACCAGATTTACTCGACGCCACACAACAAAGCTTCCTAAGCATTAATTCTTTGGACAATATTACTCATAAAGTAAAAAATACCGATCAAATAGTAGTGAATATCCCAGGCATAAAAGCATCTAAGACAGGATTTACAGATATCGCTGGAGGGAACCTTGTAGTCGCCTTTGACCCAGAGCTCGGCAGACCTATAGTTATTTCTGTGCTTGGTTCTACAAGAGAAGACCGTTTTATAGATGTAGAAAGGCTAGTCAAAGCATCACTCCAAACAATTTCTGAGCTATAATAACTTTATGAAGAAGCTCGGCGTGGACAAGCCCTTTTTGTTCTCGGTCATTATTCTGATGGTGGCTGGTTTTTTTATTTTTAGCTCTGCATCACTCGGACTCCTTGCAAGGAATAGTAGTCAATATTCTTCGGTTTCATTTTCTCAAACAGTTTTAGGTCTATTCCTTGGGACTCTGGCTATGATTACTATTTCAAAAATTGATTATAAGAATTGGAAAACTTATGCATTCTATTTATTGTTTCTTGCCATTATTTTAAATATTTTGGTGCTTATCCCTCATATAGGTTTTGAACATGGAGGAGCACGAAGATGGTTTGTCTTTTGGGGTATATCCTTTCAACCATCAGAACTATTAAAACTAGGCATAGTAATATATTTTTCTGCTTGGGCATCCAGTGTGAAGAATAAAATGGAAACATTTAGATATGGTTTTTTGCCTTTAATTATTTTAATTGGGATTTCTAGTATCTTACTACTAAAGCAACCAGACACCGACACATTACTCATGATTGTATTTTCTTGTTTAGCTATCTTTGTCACCGCTGGAGGTAGATGGAAATATATATTCTTCATAGCCATTGTTGGTATCATGGGTATAGGAGTACTCGCCGTAACTCGACCTTATGTGATGAATCGTATTAATACTTTTCTCCATCCAGAGATAAATTCCCAAGGCTCAAGCTATCAAATTCAACAATCATTAATAGCCATAGGTTCTGGTGGTATGGTCGGAAGGGGATTCGGACAAAGCATCCAAAAATTTAACTTTTTACCCGAACCAATAGGAGACTCAATCTTTGCAGTAGAAGCAGAGGAATTCGGTTTTGTTGGAGCGACTATTCTTATTCTTTGTTTTGTTTTCTTTGCTACTCGAGGTTTGAAAATTGCAGGAGGTGTACCGGACCAATTTGGTAGACTCCTCGTTGTTGGTATTGTTATAATGATTACTGCCCAAGCGTTTGTGAACATTGGAGCCATGCTCGGTGTCTTACCTCTATCTGGTATCACCTTACCTTTTGTCAGCCATGGAGGAACTTCATTGTTTATAACATTACTTGAAGTCGGCATCATTCTTTCTGTTTCTAAAACCAAATCAATTAAAAGAACATGAGAATACTATTTACAGGAGGAGGCACCGGCGGACACTTTTATCCAATTGTGGCTGTGGCCAAACAACTTAATGAGATAGTCAAAGAAAAAAAACTCCTTAAGCCAGATTTGTATTATATGTCTCCAACTCCATACAATGAGGGTTTGTTGTACGAGATGGGCATTACATATAAAAAAAACTCTGCTGGGAAACTTCGAAGATATTTCTCCTTAAAAAACTTTTTTGATTTCTTTAAAACTGGCTGGGGTGTTTTTACTTCACTTTTGCAAATTTGGAAAATATATCCAGATGTAGTCTTTGGTAAGGGTGGTTATGGTAGTTTTCCTGCGCTTATGGCTGCAAGGATACTAAGGATACCTGTGGTGATACACGAATCAGACACTAGTCCAGGGATAGTGAACGCCTGGGCAGGCAAATTTGCAGAAAGAGTGGCTGTTTCTTATCCTGATGCAGCCAAATATTTCCCAACAGGTAAAGCTATACTTACGGGCAATCCAGTCAGAGAAGATATAGTTGAACCCATAACCGATGGAGCACGAGAGTTTTTAAAGCTTGAAGAAAACATTCCTGTGATTGTACTACTTGGAGGTTCTCAAGGCGCTCAGAGAATTAATGACATCCTACTCGAAGGTTTACCAGAATTGGTAAAGAAATATTCTATTATTCATCAAACTGGTAAAGAGAATTTTGTTGAATGTAAGTCTACAGCAGAAGCAGTTTTGTATAATTCTGAATTCAAAGACAGATATAAACCATTTGATTATTTGAACAACTTGGCTATGCGTATGTCTGCGGGTGTAGCCAATATAATTATCTCTCGTGCCGGCTCAACCATATTTGAAATTGCTGCTTGGGGCATTCCTTCCATCATCATCCCTATACCTGAGAGAATTAGCCACGACCAGAGAACTAATGCCTTCTCATATGCACGTGCTGGAGCTTGTGAGGTTATAGAAGAGCACAACCTTACAGCCAACCTACTTTTGTCCGAATTAAATAGACTAATGAGTATGCCAGAAGAAAGGGAGAAAATGAGCAAAAGTGCTTTGGCTTTCTATAAACCAAACGCCGCAAGGGAGATTGCTGAAGAAATCCTTAAAATAGCTTTATCCCACGAAGTAGAGAGTGACTAAGGCTCTAAAAATGGCTATAATACGGCCATGTGTGGCATAACTGGCGTTATAGATCAAAATCTAAGGGATAAGGAGGGTTTAATCCGCCTTATGACCAAAGAAATTACTCATCGTGGCCCAGATGATGATGGTTTTTATATAGATGAATTTGTGGGGTTAGGAATGAGAAGATTAGCCATTATTGATCTTGAGACTGGTAAGCAACCCATTGTCTCTCTAGATGGCAATTTGATTATTTTTTTTAATGGAGAAATCTACAACTACAAGGAACTAAAATTAGAACTTGAGCAAAAAGGCAAGGTATTTAAAACCAAGAGTGACACCGAGGTAATTCTACAAATGTATGAGACGTATGGTGACTCAGCGGTTCGGAGATTGAGAGGTATGTTTGCATTTTGTATTTATGACAAAAGTAAACAAACTATTTTCCTGGCACGAGATTTCTTTGGGATAAAGCCTTTATATTATCTAAAACAAAATAATAAAATTCTAAACTTTGGTTCAGAGATAAAATCTCTTATTCTTCATCCAGAATATAAGAGGGAAGTGAACGACAAAGCTGTTTTTGATTATTTGTCCTTTCAATACAACCCTAATGAGGAAACTTTCTTCAAAAATATTTACAAATTACCTCCAGCTCACACTCTAAAAATAGATTTAAAATCAGAAACTAATGAGCTCAAGAAATATTGGCATTACACACCAGAATCCAATGGTACTTTGAACAGAAGTGACACTAGTATAAAAATCAAAAACACAATGGAAGATTCTGTCTCTCACCACATGATTGCAGATGTGCCTGTTGGCTCATTTCTTTCTGGTGGTATTGATTCAAGTATTATTGCAACTTTAATGCAAAAAGTGCGTGGAGATAAGAAAATTAAAACTTTTACTGTTGGTTTTGAATCATTAACAGAAGGAGAAGAAGCTAAAGATACTTCTGATTATTTGGAGACTGACCATACTGAAATAACTATAGGCCAGGATGAATACTTTGGAGTTTTAGACAAAGCAGTGTGGCACTTCGACGAACCAGTGGCCGATCCTTCAGCCATTGGTCTTTATTTTGTGGCCAGAGAAGCCAAGAAACATGTGAAGGTTGTGTTGTCTGGAGAAGGGTCAGACGAACTCTTTGGAGGCTACAATATTTACCTTGAACCATATGCCAGACGATGGGCCTCTTGGATACCTATTTCAATATTGAAAACACTAACCGCGCTTCCATTTAATTATTTTGGTAAAAATTATTTAAATAAAGCTTCAAAGAAACTTTCTGAGTGGTATAGAGGAAACGCCACTATCTTCACTAGTAATGAAGCAAAAGCATTGTGGAAAGGTAAAAGTCAAAATACTTTCTCATTAGAGAGTTTATACAAAGAAGCAGAAGATTTGAGCGAGTCTACTCAAATGCAATATATAGACATTCACACGTGGCTCATCGGGGACATTTTAGCCAAAGCTGACAAGATGACCATGGCCAACTCCTTGGAACTCAGAGTGCCTTTCTTGGATAGAAAAGTGGTAGATTTAGCTCGCACTCTACCAGACAAGTTTAAATGGTCAGAAGGAGAAACAAAATATCTACTACGAGATGCATTCAAATCAATCATTCCTGAATCAACAAGAAAGAGAAAGAAACTAGGATTCCCAACCCCTATTAGAAATTGGCTAACAAAAGACAAAAAAGAAATCTTTGAGAGGATTACAAATAACGAATACATTAAATCAAACTTAGATTTATCCCAGATTGAAAAAATTATCATGGATCATACAGATAAAAAAGCTGACAATTCAAGGAAAATCTACCTCCTCCTAATGCTCGCAATCTGGTACGATGTATTTATAAAGCATAAAACTATATGACCTTAAGTATCCTCAAAGTAATCATTCCGCCAGTTCTCACTTTCTTCATAGGTGTAGCCATCACTCCTATATTCACAAAATATTTTTATAAATATAAAATGTGGAAAAAATCTCCTAGAAGTGAATCCGACACTATAAAAGACTTCGCAGATATTCATAATACAAAGAGTGAAGTTTCTACTCCTAGAGTAGGGGGCATAATTATTTGGATGTCTGTGCTCTTGGCCGTCTTTGGGATATATCTTTTGTCCATTATTTGGCCCACTGACATCACTACCAAACTAAGCTACCTCAGTCGTGAGCAAACTCTTATTCCTTTGGCCACACTTATCTTTGGAGCACTTCTTGGACTCTTTGATGATGCTCTGCAGATATTAGGCAAAGGTGATTATGCCAAAGACAACCCAGCTTACAGAAAAATAAAAATACTTTTAATAACTCTAATAGGAACAGCTATTGGATTTTGGTTTTATAACAAACTTGGAATGTCGACCGTTCATTTTCCTTTTTGGAAAGATATTGATTTGGGGCTTTGGTTCATTCCTTTCTTTGTGGTGGTAATGCTAGCCACCTTCTCAACTAGCGTCATAGACGGCATAGATGGTTTAGCTGGGGGAGTGCTTGCTTCTATCTTTGGAGCTTTCGCTGTCATTGCCTTCGTCCATCATCAAATAGATATTTCTGCTTTCTGTGGGGCACTAACTGGAGCTATTTTGGCCTTTCTTTGGTTCAACATTCCTCCTGCCAGATTCTATATGGGGGAGACAGGCATGCTTGGCTTAACAATCACTCTTTCAGTCATTGCTTTCCTTACAAACTCAGCACTTATATTGCCTATAATAGCCATCCCTCTCGTCGCCACATCATTTTCTGTTATAGTTCAAATAATTTCATATAAATTTAGAAATGGGAAACGAGTCTTTAGACTGGCGCCACTACACCACCACTTTCAAGCCATCGGTTGGTCTAGGGAAAAGATTGTGATGAGATATTGGGTTATAAGCATAGTCTTCGCCGCTGTGGGAGTAGTAATAGCCCTCGTAGGTTAAATATATGAACACAAACAAACAAATTGTAGTCAGAATGGCACCTTCACCAACAGGAAACCTCCATGTGGGTGGAGCGAGAACTGCCTTGTTTAATTACCTTTTTGCTCGTAGTCAAAATGGTAAATATATCCTAAGAATTGAGGATACAGACAAGGAACGTTCAACCAAAGAATTTGAAAACGACATTATGAGCTGTTTTGAGTGGCTTGGACTCAAACACGATGAGTTTTATAGACAATCAGAAAGAACTGACATTTATAGATCCTATCTCCAAAAAATGCTTGATGAGGGTAGTGCCTATGTCTCTAAAGAAGAAGTGGTAGAGGAAGGACAACGTCCAGAGGTTATTCGTTTCAAGAACCCAAATAAAAAAATTGTCTTTCAAGATTTAATTCGTGGACAAATTGAATTTGATACTACTGAATTAAAAGATTTTGTGATTGCCCGAAGTGTAGATGAACCGCTCTATCATTTGTCTGTAGTGATTGATGATTTTCTCATGGGCATCACTCATGTTATCCGCGGGGAAGAACATCTTTCAAATACTCCAAGGCAAATACTTATTCAGGAAGCCATCGTTGCCCCAAGACCAATTTATGCCCACCTTCCTCTCATTCTTGATTCGGATAGAGCCAAACTTTCAAAGCGTAAACACGGGGCTGTGGTGTGGGTAGATACTTATAAGAATCAGGGATTTCAGCCAAATGCATTGTTAAATTATCTGGCTCTATTAGGGTGGAACCCAGGGACTGATAGAGAAATTTTCACTTTGGAAGAATTAATCAAAGAATTTAGTATGGAGAAAGTTCATAAAGGAGGAGCAATTTTTGACACTAAAAAACTCGATTGGATAAACAAGGAACACATAAAATTACTACCAGACGAAGAACAAATTAAGCTCATAGCCAAGGATTTTGATTCAAAAACTGAACCAATATTAGACATAGATAAAATTGCTTGGAAGGATTCAAATAAAGATGAGGCCAAGAAACACTTGAATGAAGTTATTAAAATACTTGATGATGAACAGGTGATAATGAAATATGCAGAAGAGATGGGGAAGGGGAACGTCCTCTGGCCTCTTAGATACGCCCTCTCAGGACTGGAGAAGTCTCCTAGTCCACTCATCCTCATAAAGATACTAGGTGTTGATGAATCAAGGAGAAGAATCGAGAAAGCCATTGAACTACTTTAATGAAAAAATCACTCATATTAGTTCTGATATTTATATTCGTGCCTTTAATATCCAAAGCTGGATTAGTTGAGGATTTGCAAAAACAAATTGATGCGAAGAAACCTGTCCTAGAACAACTCAAAGCACAAAGTGCGCAACTTGAACAGCAAATCCAAGAAACTGTAAAGACAGAAAACACTTTAAATTCAACCATTAAAGTTTTAGATACTACTCAAAAGAAACTTTCTACAGATTTAAAAGTTACAGAAAATAAAATCTATTCAACAAACCTATCTATTACTCAAATTGGGGAAAAAATAAGAGACCAAGAGGATCAAATTAGTGTTCATAGTAAGGCCATCTCAGCAGCCATTAGAAAAATTTCAGAAGCAGAAAGTAACTCTATTGCTTCAATATTATTAGAATCAGGTAGCTTGAGTGACGTGTGGAAGGATGTAGACTCACTAGACAATCTGCAGAATTCTTTGAGGAATGAAATCGCCGCTCTCACCCAAGCGAACAAGGAACTTAATACTCAGATAAATCAAAAAACAAAAAAGAAAACAGAATTAGTGAATTTGAAGGAAGACCTTGCGGTGCAGAAGCAGTCAGTAGATATAAACAAAAAATCAAAAGCTGAATTGCTCGCTATCACCAAGAGTCAAGAAGCAACTTACCAAAAACTCTTGGCTGACAACAGAGCTAGAGAAAAACAGTTTGAAGACGAGCTCTATGCTTATGAATCACAGCTAAAAATTGCTATAGATCCAAGTCTATTACCCACCAAAAGGCCCGGCGTGCTTTCTTGGCCACTCGACCTTGTATATATAACCCAAAGGTTTGGGAAGACTGTTGGGGCAAGCCGTTTGTATGCTTCTGGATCACATAATGGAGTGGACTTTAGAGCTACTGTAGGCACACCAGTGAGAGCAGTACTCTCAGGTACCATCACAGGTACAGGCAACACAGATGAACAAAGAGGTTGTTATTCATACGGACGTTGGATACTTATAAAGCATGACAATGGACTGTCATCTATTTATGGACACCTCTCAGCCTCTAGGGTATCCGCTGGTCAACATGTGAATACTGGAGATGTTATAGGACTCTCTGGTGGAGCCCCAGGAATGTTTGGCTCAGGATTTTCTACTGGTCAACATTTACATTTAGGATTGTTCGCTACTCAAGGAGTAACCATAAAGCAATTTGTCCAGAGCAAAGGTTGTAAACAAATGTTTCTACCTATTGCAGACTCCTCGGCCTATCTTGACCCGCTTGCTTATTTGCCATCTCTCTAATAGAATTTATACATCATGAAAGGTGAGGACACATTTTAATAAAATGAAAAATCAAAAAGGTATCATTGGTTTAATTATTCTAGTAATTATTGCTCTTATTCTCCTAAAATATTTTCTAGATTGGTCCATCTTCGAAGCGGCTGATTCTGCTCAAGGTCAAGAAACTATCGGATACACCCAAACACTTTTTAATACTATTTGGAGTTATATCGGAGCACCGGTCACTTTCATCTGGACAAAGATATTTATGCCTATTTTGCAGTTAACTTGGGACAATTTCTTGGCTTTTCTCTCTTGGGGTAAACAAGTTGGGGGAAACTAGAATTTCTGATAGAATCTCGGCATGAAAGTGATTAAGATTATTCTATTTTTCATACTTTTGCCTATCTACGGCACGATTTATCTTTTTATGACCTATACCTATAAGTGGTGGGAAAGCCTTATAGATTAGTGTTGAAATCTTGAATTATAGGTGTAATATACGCATAGATTCGTCCTCTCACAGGAGTAAAGATGCCTACGTGGCTCATTGTGGTACTCGCGGTCATTGCTCTGGCCATCATCGGTCTCTGGTTCGCCCTCAACGCCAAGCGCAAGAAGGACAGCGGTGATTCGGTCGTTCGTCTGAGCCATCGGCCTCGACACCGACCACCTGCTGACCCCGCACATGGAGTAGGTGTCCGTGAACCCGTCGTCCGACCAACTCCGACCCTCAAGGCTCAAGCAGAGAACACCGTACCCGAGTAGTGCTACATGCTACTCGGTTTTTCATTGAAATAATTTGTATGTGGTTGTAGAGTCAATATAGGCATTCAACACGGAGCAACAAAATGGACGGTTATCTGAGTGACACCGAAGTCATCATCATCGCATTCGCCATAGTGCTGGTGAACCTCCTGGTTGCCAAGTACTGGTTCAAGCCGAACCCGAACAGAAAGCTCGGTAAGGACTAATATCCAAAGGCAATCCCTTTGGATTTTTCATAATAAAAAAACCACCGCCTTGCGACAGTGGGGAAGAACTACGGGCCTGGGCAGCTGATGTATGGAAGCTAACGGGTGAACCAAATCCAAGCACGTTGTACTGTGGACGGTGTGGCACTAAACTCAGGGACGTGCACGACACCCTTGTTTCTGATTCTACACGTATCACAGCTTCACTCTAGCACCAGCCCACCGAGTAGCTACCACGCTACTACCCAAACTTGTGTCCCGTATGGAAGCGGACCCCCCGGACAGAGTGTTGCCCAGACCCGAGTAGATAATAGACTTTCCCCAAACCTTGTCAACAATTTAACCATGCTAAAATTGAGAGATGGCAGAGGGTAAAAAAGAACAAATAAAAACAGGGTTTGCGAATGTGATTGTGGAAGAAATGGAGGACACCATCACTCTCGATGAATACCTCATAGAGAACAAAGAATCGGCTTATATGCTCCGAGTGGAAACTGATTCGATGCAAGACGAAGGCATACTCCGTGGAGATTTAATTATTGTTGACCGTGGTGCGACGCCTAAGAATGGAGAGCTTGTTGTAGCCCTTGTAGACGATGCATATCACCTCAAACATTTTGATAAAAAGAATAAGAAAGAGATACAAGTAGAAGCGGTAGTAAAATCAGTCATCAGAAAATATTAATGCAGAAAACAATTTTACACGTTGATGGTGATTCTTTTTTCGCATCTTGTGAAGTTTCCTTGGACGTCTCCCTAAGAGGGAAGCCGGTGGTCACAGGACACGAGCGGGGTATAGCCACAGCCATGAGCAAGGAAGCCAAAGCACTCGGAGTCACTCGTGGTATGCCCATATTTAAAATTAAAAAAGATTTCCCTCAAGTGGTAGTGGTGAATTCAAACTACTTCGCCTACGGATTATTCGCCGAGAGGATGTACAATATTGTGCGACGCTACACAGATAAGGTAGAGGAATACTCCATAGATGAATGCTTTGCGGACCTAACAGGCCTTAAAGAGCCAATTTGGGCCATTGGGGAGGCTTTAAAAGCTGATTTGAAGGCCGAATTAGGCATGACTTTCAGCATAGGGATAGCCCCAACCAAGGTATTGGCCAAGGTGGCTTCAAAGACACGAAAGCCTGATGGTCTGACAGTTATAGAGACCACAGAGATAGAGAACTTCTTAAAAGATCTGCCTATAAACAAAGTCTGGGGTATCGGTCCACAAACAAGTCAAAAACTCCAAAGCTTGGGTATAAAGACTGCACTCGAATTCATAAACAAACCAAGTGATTGGATAGAGACAAATCTCGCTCGTCCTTATATAGACACTTGGAACGAACTCCGAGGATTATCAGTTCATCCGGTCAGTATTGAATCAGATGAACAAAAAAGTATTCAACACACCAGAATGTTCGGCATAAAAACAAATAACAAAGAAATTATTTTGTCTGAACTTTCTATGCACGTTGAATGTGCGTGTGCACGAGCAAGACAGATGCACCTCACACCAAAGAGAATTTATTTTTTCCTTAAAACTGCAGAGTTTAGGTATCACCGTGGAGAAATTAATTTGGACCGACCCTCTACAAGCCCCTCAGACATCATGAAGGCTATAGAAGTATCCTTTAAAAACGTCTACAGACCCAATATCCAATATAGGTCATCTGGAGTCACTTTGGCCGGGCTCTCTTCGGGCTTTCAAAACGACCTTTTTGGGGAAGTGGTCAAAAGTGAGAAATCACAAAAAGTTTTCAAAGTCGTAGATAAAATTGATAAGAGATTCGGGACGGGGACAATAATACTCGGCTCAAGTTTGAATGCCAATAAAAGGAGAGGTAACACTCCCAGCCGTCATTTTAAAATTTTATATATGGGGGAAGTGGTCTAGGATTTCTCCAGGCTGGAGTGTCGCAAAGATACATTGTGCGACGTGCTTATAGCTTCAGATAGACCTATTCCCTAATGATAAGAAAGGGTCTATGATGACCCGAGACCACCAACCACGAGGAACATTTGAAAAAGACTTGTGCTAAGAATAATCGCTTCGAGACAATTCTAATCGAAGTGAAAGGCCACGATGCACCACACGCAGACTGCACTTCACTAGGGCGCTTCCCTGCTCAACAGTCTGCCAGGTTGAAGGGCCAAACTACTGTCTACAACAGACGCAATCTGCTGTGGATAAATTATCCGAAGAAAGAACTCGGACTCGACCTCAAGAAAATCTGCCAGTGGTTTGCAGATAATTTTGAATCGGGAACTTATCAGGGGTACTACATCATCCTTGACCACAAAACAGCTTGAGCTGTTTTTTTATATGAAAAAAGCGCTCCATAAATCGGGGCGCTAGTCATGAAGCTTGAGATCGAAACGGAAACGCTCGATCAGTGTTTCCATCATCTGCATGCCACCGCACTCCACATGATCCGTGATGAGTTCGGTTCTCCACAGACCAGCCTTGTCGAGCATGACCCTCACATCATCACGGTTGTGCTTGCAGGTGACTAGGGTGATACGTTCACCTGAGACACCGGCTTTGATGAGGTTCTCGACGGCAGCGAAAGTGCCATGTTCAATGTAGATGACGATTCTGTCTGCTTCCACAAGTGGGAAGCCGAGCTCGTCTTCGATGGGACGAACTTCCTCCTTGGTGTTGCCGAATGGGTAGCGAGATTGCTCGATCACACAGGCCAATCCCTTGCCTCCTTCGGCGCTCACGAACAAGGGCCAGCCACTGATGTGAAATCCAATCGGGGCATTTGAAATGAACACACCAACGGTTCCTAGAGTGGAAGCTTTTGGAGCCATCACCACGGTACCTCCTGGTTAGTGTCTTTTAAAAGAATGCCCCAAATATTTGCTTATGTCAACTTAATATCTTTACAATCACTATCCCCTTCAGTATAATCCTGCCAGGCTTGTTCCCCACCCGAACCCACAGGACCACATGGCCCTCTCGTATAAGGATCTGGAGAAAAATATTCTCGCCATGCATATCATGTACATGGGCGAGCAGTACAAGATTCTCCGCAAGGCTACCGAAGACATCTTCGCCATGGAGTGTCAGAAGAAAGGCCTGAATCTCGACCAGCTTGAGAACTTGCCTGGTAACACTCTCCTCGATGACGAGTCCGAGAGTATCTGGCTCGAGGCCTGTGTGAAGGCGGATAAGATCGGACGGGCAGCAACGACTTCACCTTGAGGTCGTTTTTTTTTATAACAAAAACCCCGCAGATTGCTCTGTGGGGTTTTTGTAATTCTTAGATTCTAGCTAGTTCCTTTTGAGTATACTTGGACCAACATGCGGATGAGGACATCCATGGTTTGGCACCTTGTTTCTCATAGATGTGACGAGCGAATGCTACGTTACCTTCTATTGTATAGATGTCTAACTTTTGATCTAAGGAATCGTCGAGGTGATACAACTCATTGATTTGCATCACACCTATATCGTGTTTATTCTTTTCTCCTCTAAGCACATTACCATTACTGTCATACTGACGATTATGGGATTCGCATGATGCGATGCGTGCGAGGATAGGAATATCTTCGAAGTAGTCACTGACATAACGGGCTACGTTCTTTGCATCAGTGATCGGCTCATAGTCTCTAACTTGTAAGTCTTTGGTCTTGGGCTTATTTACCTCAGCGACTATTGCTTTGGTATTGTCCATCGGGTTTGATGGGAACATCGCTGGCAAAGTTGCTGCAGCCGAAGACGAGAGACTGAAGAGAAGACTAAGTGTCGTAAGCTGTAAAATAACATTAAGGTAAACTTTTAATTTTGGGACGCCGTTTCCGTCATGCTCCCCCAAATGAAAAATCAGCCCTTTGCTGATTCCCTATAAGCCTAGCACCTTTCAACCCCAAAGTCAAGCATTTTAGACCGAATTTATGCTGTTCTACCCTTGTTTTAAGCCATTATTCCCCTATATGTGGATAAGCTATTTTGGCCTATTTGGGAGGCATTTCGATGGTCACGTTTGGTTTTTGGATATTCATCAAATTTTTGATACCGAAAAGCAATCCAATGACCAAAATAACTGCCGTTATCCAAAAAAATCTTGATAAATAAGACTTATCTACAATCTCCCCTTCCCCAACATAGGAAACTGTTTCTGGGGCTAAAGGCTTGATTTCATTAGAGGTATTAGGTATACTCATACACGCTAATTATACAACCAAATGGCACATAAAAAGTCTGCAGGAACAACAAAAAACGGCCGAGATTCGAATCCAAAATACCTTGGGGTGAAGCTTTCACCTGGTTCTAGAACTAAGGTTGGCTCAGTTATCATTCGACAGAGAGGCACTGATATCCTCCCAGGTAAGAATGTCGGTATGGGTAAAGATCACACTCTCTTCGCTCTTATCTCCGGTGTAGTCAAACTCGGCTACAAACGCAAGATGCACTTCAATAATAAGGTCATTTTGAAAAAGATTGTTCACGTCCTCCCTGCATAAGTAAACGTAAATATTAAAAAGGCGCTCACAACGGGCGCTTTTTGATTTCTTTTTTCTTGATTACTATATATGGGATACTAATGAATAGTCCCAGTGCGAAAAGTGCGAAGGAAGTGCTCCTATCATGAAAGTGTCTGGCAACCATGAGGTCACCAACCACAGACACCAAAGCCATGAGTCCATACAAATACTTCTTCTGGACTCCATGTACTATGGCTGAAAGGTAATCAACGATGGCAACAAACACCATGAGGATTGCGAGCACTTGCCATGCGTATCCAACAAACAACTCAAGCAGTTGCATTGCACCCCCGATTGGTTAAAGTGGTGTGTCTTTATACAACCTACCATATCAATATCCTAATACAAATGAGCAACATCGGATGTTGCTCAAAGCTACTTGGCTTGGACTTCAAGAGTGAATATTTGTTTGGTCCCCCCTACCTTCACTTCTATCTCAAAGGCACCTAATTCTTTGATTGGATTCTCGAGCATTATATATTCTGCTGGGATTTCTATATTCTTCTCTTTCAATAAAAATTCAGAAATCTTTTCTTTGGTGAGTGAGGCGAAGAGGTGGTTCTTCTCATTCGCATTGGTTTTAATCACTAAAGCCATACCCTTTAATTTATCTAAATTTTCTTGAAGTTTTTTGTTGTGGCCATCTTTCTTTTGGTCCATTTTGGCCTTGAGTTGTTTGATCTGTTCAGCCGAATTGGCATTAGCACTAACTGCCATTTTGTTTGGTATGAGAAAGTTGAGGGCGTGTCCATCTGAAACATTCTTCTCCTCGTATCTCTTCCCCACCCCCTTTATATCCTTTAGAAGAATAACTTTCATACTATTAAGTTAGCACAATTTACTTGTTTAGTATCTCTATAGCCTTGTCTAGCTGAGGAT
This sequence comes from Minisyncoccia bacterium, assembly GCA_049304015.1. GTDB lineage: Bacteria > Patescibacteriota > Minisyncoccia > Phycocordibacterales > Zambryskibacteraceae > JAIFWN01. The sequence goes on from JBAQNS010000015.1 coordinate 21,768, forward strand.
CTTTACCTCCGAGCATATCCGCTTCAGTGCGTTTGACCACAAACTCTGGGGTAATTCCCTGCTTGGAGATAGAGAGGCCATTTGGGGTAAACCAACGTGCAATAGTAACCTTGAGTGATGTCTTTGGGGTTATATCCACAAGTTCCTGGACTGAACCCTTACCAAAAGTCTTATCTCCGACCAAAGTAGCTTTGTGTTGTTCTGAGAGTGCACCGGCTAATATTTCTGACGCAGAAGCTGAGCCTCCGTCTACTAAGATTACAAACTTCAAACTATCAGGGAAAACATCATAACCCTTGGAGCGATAGACTGTTTCTTCTTTTGTCTGCCCAAAGTTCTCTCTAACCACAATTTTACCTGATGGTAGGAACCAACTAGCCATATCTATAGCCGCTTCAAGATATCCTCCTGGATTACCTCTCAAATCCAAAATAAGTTTGCTATCACCTGATTCTACGAACTTTCTGAGTGCGTTTCTAAATAAGTTTGGAGAAGTGGCGGTGAAGCTGTATAAATCAATTTTAAATATTCCTCCATCAAGTTTCTTTGTGGCTATTGTGGGGATATCTATAGTGTCTCTGGTAACTTTTACTTCGAAAGCTTGTTTGTGTCCTGCTCGAGCAACACTAAAGGTAACAGTTGTGCCCTTGGGACCACGGATAAGTTTGACTGCATCCTCGGTAGTTAGGTTCGAAGTATCCTTATCATTAATTTTTATTATTCTATCTCCAGGGAGCAAACCCGCTCTTTCGGCTGGGCTACCCTTGAGTGGTGCTATAACAACAAGTGAACCTCCTTGAGAAACGACTTCCATACCCACTCCCTCGAAGTTGCCTCGAATGTCTTGAGCAAATTGCTCTGATTGTGTTGGAGGGAAAAATACAGTGTATGGATCTCCTAGTGAAGCAGCAAGTCCTTGGATAGAACCCCAGACTTTGTCCTGATCGGTCACATCCTTACTTGAAGTGGCGGTAGGGACATACTTTTCATTAATAGTGTTCCAAGCTTTCCAATAAGGTGAGAAGTCAACTTTTATTGGCTGCCCTTCGGTGCCATTCTCAATAGTAGAAAGAGAATTTGTAGAAGAGACAGAAGTTTTTCCATCATGGTACCCCCAAGCGAAAATAAGTGCTCCAACAATAATGGCGAGGAATATTTTTGGACTGCGTTTAAAATTTGAATCCATTGAACATAGATTATCTCACCCAATACAAACTGTGTAAACCGAAGACTATGAGCGTGATATACTTTCTGTATGAAAAGTGTATTTAAATATAAAACTGCTGTGTGGGTGGACTTGGTTCTCCCCACCAAAGACGAGATAGAAGAGGTGGTAAAGGAATACGACATAGATCCACTAGTAGCTAGAGAATTAGTGCTTCCTTCCCCAAAACACCATATAGAATCAAGGAGAAATTATGTTTATCTCGCTCTGCACTTCCCCGCTTTAAACCAAGCCAGCAAACTAAGAGTAAATCAAGAGGTAGATTTCATAATTGGGAAAAATTTTGTCATCACCACTAGATACGAACCAATAGACGCTGTGGATAATTTTGCCAAAAAACTCGAGGTTAACTCTATTTTAGAAAAGCATGCCCCAGGTGAACCAAGAGATGTAGTTTTCTTTGGTATTCTCCGAGAACTTTCTAGGAGCATCCTTGGACAACTTTCTGATATTGATGATTGGATAAGAGAAATAGAATCTCAAATCTTTAAAGGTAATGAGAAAAAGATGGTCTTCTCACTCTCTCAAGTTTCTCGACACCTACTCGATTTTAGAAAAGTATCTCTACCTTACAACGAAGCATTTAAGACTCTAGAGAAAAGTGCAGAGAAACTTTTTGGTGAAGAATTCCAGTTTTCTCTTGATGGGGTGACTGAGGAGTTCAGAAAAATTGAATTGACTGTAAGGAGTCTGACCGAATCAGTAGAAGAACTACGAGAGACAAACAATTCCCTACTACGAATCAAGGACAATAGTCTTATGAAATTTATAACAACCCTCAACCTTATTACTAGTATCATGGTTGGTATAGCCCTCGTTTGGCTTGGATATCTTGCCATAGCGCCCAAATGATTCGTCTCTACAATACCCTTTCTAATAATGTTGAAGACTTTGAACCCATAGAAGCGGGCAAAGTTTCTATGTATCACTGCGGTCCAACTGTTTATGATTTTATTCATATAGGCAACCTACGAGCTTTCTACCTTGCGGATATTCTCCGACGCACTTTTGAATATGAAGGTTATAAAGTGAAGCAAGTCATGAACATCACTGATGTTGGGCAGCTTTCTAGTGATGCAGATGAAGGCGAAGACAAGATGACAAAGGGACTAAAACGCGAGGGTAAGCCGGTCACCATAGAAGCGATGAAAGAGTTGGCCAACTTTTATACAGAGAAGTTTAAAGAAGATATAACTAAATTAAATATTTTAACCCCAACTGAATTGCCTAAGGCCAGTGAAAACATAGTCGAAGACATTGAACTTATTCAAACACTAGAAACAAAAGGGTTTACTTATAAAACCGCTGATGGTGTTTATTTTGATGTTTCAAAATCAAATGACTATGGACAACTCGGAGGTATAAATTCTGATGATAAGAACCTTGCTCGAGTAGAAGCCAATTCGGAGAAGAGGAATCAAAAAGATTTTGCTCTTTGGAAATTCAACAACACTCTTGGTTACCCTAGCCCATGGGGTCAAGGCTTCCCTGGATGGCACATAGAATGCTCGGCTATGTCTAAGAAATATTTGGGTGAACATTTTGATATCCACACAGGAGGTATAGACCTCGCTCCTATCCACCACAACAATGAGATAGCTCAATCCGAAAATGCTTGTGGCCATAAAACAGTCAACTATTGGATTCACAATGAATTTGTAATTATGGGTGAAGATAAAATGTCCAAGTCACTCGGGAACTTCATCACTATTCGAACCATAGAAGAGAAAGGTTTCTCTCCTCTCGCCTATAGATATTTCTTGCTCTCATCTCATTATAAAACTCAAACCAACTTCACCTGGGAAGCACTCGAGGCATCACAAAATGCTTATAGAAAACTCAAGGAATATTTCTCTACTCTACCCACCGGAGGGAGTGTGAACAATGACTACAAAAATGAGTTCATAGAAAAAATTGAAAACAATCTCAATACTCCGGAAGCTTTGGCTGTGGTTTGGAAATTAATTAAAGATGACATCATCGCCCCAGCAGACAAATGCTCTACCCTTTTGGATTTTGATAAAGTGCTCGGATTAAATCTTTTGAACAATGAATTTGAAATAAAAAATATTCCTGAAGATGTTGAAAAATTACTAATTGATAGAGAGATGGCTAGAAGTGCAAAGAATTGGTCTAAAGCTGACCTACTCCGAGAGGAGATTAAATCTAAGGGTTTTGAAGTAAAAGATGGTGAAAATGGCCAAATACTAAGCAAAATATAGGTTTTTTTATCCCCAGTTTATCCGATGTGTTCTACCCTATTTCAAATTTTGCATCCTGGCTTCTGACTGATAGCATAAGGCAATGGCCTACAGCAAAATTTCTGAAGTTGATAAATTAAAACTTCGCATCCCTCCACAATCCCTTGAAGCAGAGATGGCCCTCCTTGGTTCTATAATGCTTCGCCCTGATTCTATATATGAAATCATGGACATCGTCACTCCTCGTTCATTTTATTTTGAAAAGAATCGTATTGTGTTTGAGAACATGCTAGAACTTTTTAGTAAGCATCAACCGATTGATTTCCTCTCGCTCTCATCCAAACTTAAAGAGAAAGATTTATTAGAAAGAATTGGAGGCAACACTTTCCTCACCGAATTAACTTCGATGGTCCCCTCTTCTGCGAATGTGAAGCACTATGCAGAGATTGTGATGAAGAAATTTATGATGCGAGAGTTGATTGAAGCCTCAGAATTCCTCTCTCATCTTGGATTCAACGAAGCTGGTGAACTTGAAGAAATACTCGACCATGCAGAGAAGAAGGTTTTTGACATCACTCAGCACTTTACTGGTGGTGGAAAGTTCAAGGAGTTAGTGCCCTTGCTCGGAGAGGCTTATGAGAGATTTGAGAAGCTCTCTAGTGCAGAGCATGAACTCCGTGGAGTACCTACTGGATTCAAAGCCCTCGATGATATCCTCGGAGGATTCCAGAAATCTGACCTCATCATCCTCGCTGCTCGCCCATCTGTGGGTAAAACTGCTTTGGCTCTGGACATCGCGCGCAGAACTGCCAGCCAATATGGAACCCCAGTCGGCATCTTCTCACTAGAAATGAGTGCAGACCAGCTCGTAGACCGTATTGTCTCTGCTCAATCTGGTACTGACCAATCAGTGATTAGAAAGGGAGTGAGGACACAACACGGCACTTGGAGAGAAGATACTTTCAAAAATATTCGTGATGCCCTCGATGACCTCTCTCGTACACCTATTTATATTGATGACCAAGCCGGCAACACTATCCTCAAAATGCGTTCTGCAGCTCGCAAACTTAAAATTGAAAAGGGTTTAAAGCTACTCATTGTAGACTACCTCCAACTCATGGCCCCAACTACGACCAAACAATCTGACTCTATGGTTCAACAGGTGACAGAAATTTCTCGCTCTCTTAAACACCTTGCTCGTGAGCTCGACATCCCCGTTATCGCCCTTTCACAGCTCTCTCGTGCAGTTGAAACCAGAGGTGGTAAGCCAAAACTTTCTGACCTCAGAGATTCTGGTTCTATTGAACAAGATGCAGACCTTGTGATGTTTATTCACGCAGAAAATGAAGATGTTCGAGACGAAAGTGGCAAGACCAAAGAAATTCAACGCAAGCAAATTATTATAGCCAAACACAGAAATGGCCCACTTGGTGAAGTAAATCTAGACTTCCATGCACGCAAGGGTATGTTCGTGGAAGTTGATTATTCTAACTACGGCAAGGCAGACGAAGAATTTAAAAATTTTTAAATGAACTCAATAGACAGACTAGCTGAAATATTTGGGAAGTTCCCAGGCATTGGACCAAGGCAAGCCAAGCGGTTTGTATATTTTCTACTTTCTAGAAACAACGGATATACAGATGATTTGATTCGTTCTATTCAAGATATTAAAAAAGAAATAATTCAATGTGGTGAATGCCACAGATTTTATGC
>JBAQNS010000016.1:0-64171 GCA_049304015.1 Minisyncoccia bacterium
CAACGAAGAGAGTTCTCAAAGCTCAGAGTTTGCTGAGTGCAAGAAAGGCGACTCCTCGAGTGCCTGTCCTTTCATCCAAGACTCAGAAGAAGCTCAGGGGTATGAATCAGGGACTGAGGAAGTCTCCTATCATGGAAGTTGTTCAAAGGTTGGAAGACGCTCTGAAGAGAATTCGCGCTCTGGAGAGGCAAGTCCGCGAGCTGAGGACCAGGCAGCATCAGTCGGACGATATCCCGATAGGGTAACCAAAACACGAGCACTGCTCGTGTTTTTTCTTGTCTTGTGCAACATCGAATGTTGCTCAAAAATTATTTTACTTCCTTCGCGTCCTTGTCTAAATAGGTGAGCGCCATCTTTTGTTCCTTAGCATCAAAGAGAGTAATCTTGAATGGATAAGTTTTACCCATTTCCAGTTTCTCTTTGAGTTTGTCTTCACCTCCAAATTCACTGACGTGTACAAGTCCAGCCACTCCTTCCTCAATAGAAGCAAGAGCACCATGCTTGTTGTATTTGATGATGACACCCTCAACTTGCATATCTTTCTTATATTTCTTCTCTGCTTCCTTCCAAGGGTTTTCCTTGAGAGCTTTGATAGAAAGGGAAATCTTCTCATCCTTTATCTCTATAATCTTGACCTTCACCTTTTCTCCGATTCTGTACATGGCTTTTGGATTCTCTACTAGACCCCAATCAATCTCAGAAATGTGGACGAGTCCTTCGAGTCCTTCTTCAAGCTTCACAAAGATTCCAAAATCAACCAAACCAGTCACTTCACCAGTGAGTTCATCACCCAAGGCATAATGAGAGATAATTGATTCTTTGTTCTTGGTTTCTGGAGACTTCTCAGAGAATATAAGCTTGCCTTCCTTTGGATTGGCACCAATGATAGTGACCAAAAGTTTTGTGCCCACAAGTTTCTTTAATTCAGCGAGGATGCTGTCCTTGTCTCCATCAGTGACACGTGGATAGTGCTCAGGTTTAAGTTGTGAAGCAGGGAGGAAACCACTAATACCTTGCCAATTGATAATGAGTCCACCCTTGTTGGCTTCGGTAATAGGGAGTTCGAAAACTCGCTTCTCATTTATAGCTGTATCTGCTTCACTCCAAATAAGAGCTTGTCTAGCTTCCTTGAGTGAGATTTCTATATAACCTTCTTTGCCTCCGATGCCCACAACCTTACCAGCGACAATGTCGCCAATATTGATTTTCTTGATGATATCCCTGGCATTCAAAAACTCTCGTCCATATATAATACCGGTGCCGAAAGGAGCAAGGTTTATATAAACCGCACCCTTATCAATACTAATAACTGGTCCCTCGACTACATCATCGATTGATGGAGGAGTGGCAGTGTTTAAAACTATTTGACCCATCAGGCTCGTGTCTTCTACGACAGGAACCTTTTCCTTCTTAACTTTTTCTTTTTTAATCAAAATTTTATAGCCATTCTTGGTCCTCAAGCTTCAAGAGTGTTTGCCAAAGCTTGAGGGGTAACAAAAACGGTGGTTATTAATTTATCCCGCCGTGGCGGGACTCGGGCAATATAGCAGAAAAAAGGAATTTTGTAAACATAAAACGCGTCCCGTTCGGGTACGCGCGTTGCTTTGAAAATTGATGTTTCGAGGTGTTACCCCGTGGTCGCCGGCGTCGATGGCCGGCGACCACGGGACTATGCCGTTTGTCCCTCGGCCTGTGGCCCAGTAGTCCTGATGAAGGCTGGAACGAACCCGTTGGCTTTCCCCAGTAGGGTGCCAAGTTGGGCAACTTCGTGGCTTAATTCACCCCCTCATTTCCAGGATCGTCCTGGCGACGCAAGAGTCCGAAAGGGGAATTCGTCCCCTCGGCGATCCAAAAACTACACGGAAGTTCGAGGTGAGGACATGCGGCCCTCTGCGCTCGAGCGTGACTGGAGAAGCTCCAGCCCGCGGTCCCTCGCGGTCGCGCCGGCTTTGAAAAGCGGGGTGGCCACCAGGGAAAACATCAATTGGAAGGAACGTTCACTTGTTATCCTATCATACTATTCAAATATTGTCAAGCAATTAAATTATAAAATTGTCAATAGGGGCTAAACAGAGCCATATTTGCTCTAAATTTACTGGTATTAAATACTGAATATGCTAGAATATACATATGATAATCACTTTCCAAGGTTTGGAGTCATTTCGAGTTTCTCAGGGAGACACCACCATAGCCCTTAATCCAGTATCCAAGGATTCTAAGTTTAAGTCTTCAAAATCTGGAGCAGATATAACCCTTATTACTACTAACCATCCAGACCTTGCAGGTAAGGATGCCACTAGTCGCGGTGATAAAGAGTCGTTCATCATAAGCGGTCCGGGTGAATATGAAGTCAAAGATGTTGGAGTGAAGGGTTTTCTTTCGGAAAGCCTATATGGAGGAGAAAAACGTATTAATACTATTTACCAAATTTCCTTCGAGGGTATGAACCTCTGTTTCCTTGGAGCTCTATCGAATCCGATGCTTTCTCCAGAGATTATTGAAGCCATAGAAGATGTAGATATTCTATTTGTACCCATTGGGAGTGAAGGAGTACTCGACGCTGCTGCAGCATATAAACTGGCAGTTTCCCTTGAACCAAAAATAATCATCCCTATGCACTACGGACAAATTGGAGACAAGAATGCTTTGAAGTTGTTTATAAAGGAAGGAGGTGAAGAAGATGTAGAGTCTACGGACAAACTAGTGGTGAAGAAAAAAGACCTCGAAGGTCGAGAGGGCGATGTTGTCATTCTTAAAGAAGAATAATTTATATTTATGAAAAAATATCTTTCAGAAATACATACTAAGTCTCCTGAGCATAAGAAAAAATTTGCACTCAGTGTTTCTCTTGGAATAACTTTGATTATCTTTGGTATCTGGTCTTTGGTTAAATGGAGCGACCTATCAAAGAAGGATGTTGTAGTAGAAAACAGTCAACCAATAGCTGATGAGATCACTCCAATTTCTAACCTTACAAGTGGTATTGCGAATTCTCTGGAGGCCATCAAAACCACAGCCACTGATTTGAAAAATTCTGTTAATCAAGTCAATCTTCAAAATCAATATGAGAATATAAGGAATGAAGCTCTTCCTGCAGATGCTCAAAATGGTAATATAGACACCACTAATACTAATGGCCAGTAAAGATATCAAAAAAGAAGAGGATAAAACACCGCTTACTCGTACGAGTGCGGTTGTTTCTCGTTCGATTACTACAGAGATGAAAGAATCGTTCATCGACTATGCAATGTCGGTGATTACTGATAGAGCTTTACCTGATGTTCGAGATGGTTTGAAACCGGTGCATCGAAGAATTCTCTTCTCTATGAATGAGAAAGGTCTGACCGCAAGTGCTAAGAGCCGTAAGTCAGCTACAGTAGTTGGAGATGTGCTCGGATCGTACCACCCACACGGCGATGCTTCTGTTTATGAAGCAATGGTGAAGCTTGCTCAAGATTTTTCTACTAGGTATCCACTCATTATTGGTCAGGGTAACTTCGGTTCTATAGATGGAGACGGGGCGGCTGCGTACAGATACACCGAGGCCAAGATGAGTCGTGTGGCCAGCGAACTTTTGAATGATATAGACAAAAATACAGTTGATTTTAAAGCCAACTATGATGGCACCAAGAAAGAACCAACAGTCCTACCTTCTGCACTTCCAAACTTACTTTTGAACGGTACCCTCGGTATTGCTGTGGGTATGGCCACCAACATTCCTCCACACAATCTCACTGAAGTGGTAGATGCCACTATTAAACTTATTGATGAGCCAAGTACTTCGACTGAAGAATTACTCGAGTCAGTAAAGGGTCCAGACTTCCCAACAGGAGGCATAATTTTTAATCAAAAAGAGATTCATCATGCTTATGCGACTGGTCGTGGAGGTATTGTGGCTCGAGGAGTAGCTGACATCACTGAGAACAAAGCAGGAAATTTCCAAATCATTATCACTGAGATTCCTTATAGAGTGAATAAATCGACTCTTATAGAAAAGATTGCTGATTTGGTTAGAGAAAAGAAAATTGATGGGATAAAAGGCCTCAGAGATGAATCAACGAAAGATATTCGTGTTGTTATTGATTTGAAAACCGGTTCTCAACCACAAAAAGTTTTGAATTCTTTGTATAAACATACTCAACTCGAAGATACTTTCCATGTGAACATGGTGGCGCTGGTGGATGGGGTGCCTCAAACATTGTCTCTAAAGACAATGCTCCAAGAATTCATTAAGCACAGACAAGTGGTGGTAAAGCGTCGAGCCGAATTTGATCTAGAGAAGGCTCTGGCTCGTGAACATATCTTGCTCGGGTTATCCAAAGCCCTTGATCACATAGAAGAAGTCATAAAAATCATTCGTGCTTCAAAGGCTGTAGAGGATGCGAAGGTAAACCTCATGAAGAGATTCAAGTTTTCTGATCTCCAAGCCAATGCTATCCTCGAGATGCGTCTACAGAAACTAGCCGGACTTGAGAGGAAAAAAATTGAAGATGAACTTAAAGAAGTACAGACACTCATTGAAGAACTCAAAACTCTTTTGGCTTCAGCCAAAAAAATGCTCGCTGTGGTTAAGACAGAATTACTCGCTGCTCGAGATAAATATGGAGACGATAGACGTACAAAAGTTATCAAAGGCGGAGCCAAAATACTTTCTGTGGAAGATATGATTGCTGAAGAAGAAAATGCTCTTGTACTCACTTCTGGTGGTTACATCAAACGTACTAATCCAGACGAATATAAAAAGCAGAAACGAGGAGGTGTGGGAGTAGTGGACTTAGACACTAAGGAAGAAGACTTTGTCACTCATTTCCTCACTGCTTCGACTCATTCAGATCTTTTGTTCTTCACAGACAAAGGCAAAGCTTATCAAATCAAGATGTATGACATTCCTGAAGGTAAACGCGCCACCAAAGGTAAGTCTATTATGAACTTCATCTCACTTTCAGATGATGAGAAGATTACTTCGATTCTACCTATGTCTAAGGAAGCCAAGAATATCGAGGGAGCACTCCTTATGGTAACTGAACAGGGTACAGCCAAAAAGGTTGATGCCAAGTCGTTCCACGATGTTCGTTCATCTGGAATTATTGCCATCAAACTTGCTGCTGGGGATAAACTTATTTCTGTCTCACTCGTGATAAAGGGCGATGATGCTACTATTGTGACTAAAGATGGTCAATCTATAAGGTTCAAGGAGTCTGATATTAGGGAAATGGGTCGTGGAGCCGCTGGAGTGCGAGGTATTAAACTTTCTAAAGGAGATAAAGTAGTTGGTGCTCATGAGATAAAGAAAGAATGGAAAGATGCACACCTACTTGTCATTTCTGCCAACGGTTATGGTAAACGCACCGAACTTTCTGAATATAAGGTTCAAGGCAGAGGTGGTTCAGGTATTTTGACTTCAAAGGTGACAAGTAAGACAGGTAATGTGATGGCTTCTCAAATCGTGACCGAAGACAGTGAAGAAGTGGTAGCTATATCTAAGAAATCTCAGGTTGTGCGTGTAGACATAAAAGAAATCCCAGTGCTCGGTCGTCAGACTCAAGGCGTACGCATCATGAAGCTCCGAGAAGGTGATTCTCTCGCATCTGTGATTTGTTTATAGTGATACAATAAATACATGTTTTCTAATCCAGAAGATAATGTTCATGAATTTGGATTTATCGCAGGACAATCTGTAGCAGATTTTGGTTCTGGGGCTGGGCATTATACCTTTGCTCTCTCAAAAGTTCTTGGAGTTAATGGTCGAGTCTACGCAGTGGATATCCAAGAAGAAATGCTGACTCATCTGTCTATAGAACTTAAACAAAACAATGTAGAGAATGTGCGGGTGGTGTTGGGGGACATAGAAAAGCTCGATGGCACCCACCTCAAAGAGGAGTGTGTAGACGGTGTAGTCTTCTCAAACATCCTCTTTCAGCTTGATCATAAGGAGTCTGCTGTAAAGGAGGCCTTTCGAATCCTCAAATCCGGAGGCAAAGCTTGTATAGTCGAGTGGCACGACCTTTCGTTCCTTGCAGGGGTTAGGAAAGAAGATAGAAAGGTGGTGGTGACAGAAGAAGAGACAAGAAATCTTTTCATAAACGCAGGATTTAAATTCGAAAGGACTTTTGAATCAGGGGATCACCACTATGGTCTTATCTTTAAAAAACCCTAGTCATACGGGCAAGTAGTGATAGAATAATATAAATGTCCAAGTTTCAATTAATTCTTCTTTCAATCTTTGGTGCCTTTATAGTGATAGGTGTTATCGCTTTTTCAATGGCTCGTGGAGGCGGTGCGGGGGCCACAAATGTTGTCATTTGGGGAGACATTGCTGGAGACGCTTTCAATAGAACTATCACTGGCTTTGGTGGAGGAGATGCTAATTTGCCTCGTATTCAATATGTTTATAAACCAGCAGATACCTTTTCAGCTGATTTGACTGAAGCCATAGCCACAGGCAATGGTCCAGATTTGGTCATTATGAATCTTTCTAGTATAGAAAAAAATAAAAACAAAATACTAGTTATCCCTGAATCCAGTTTGAGTCAAAGTGATTTTAAAAATACTTTTATCCAAGAAGGAGAGTTGCTAAGCACCACTGGCGGAGTATATGGTTTGCCTCTTGTAGTTGACCCAATGGTTTTGTATTGGAATAGAGATTTTTTTGATAAAGCATCACTCGTAGCCCCTCCTCAATATTGGGATGAAATCTATGACTATGCAGTCAAACTTACTGAGAAAGATACAGCAGGGAATATCCAAAAGAGTACCATTGCCCTTGGAGAAACAAAAAACATTCCTAATAGCAAAAATATTATGTCACTCTTGCTTCTTCAGGCAGGTTCACCTATCACACTTTTTCAATATGATAGATATCATGCGGTCTTGACCGAGAGGTTTAATCTCCCACTACAACCTGCCGCGGCTGCCATAGACTTCTATACCCAGTTTGCCAATCCTACCAAACGCTTCTACACATGGAATTCTTCGCTCTTACCTGCACAGACAACCTTCACTTCTGGCAATTCGGCCATGTATCTCGGCTTTGCTAGTGAGTTAAGTATTCTAAAGGCCAAGAATCCTACTCTAAATTTGGCAGTGGCTCTTGTCCCACAATCTCGTATAGCTGATAAGAAGATTACATTCGGGAAGCTTGAAGTGGTGGCAGTCTTAAAGAGTAGCAAAAACATCCCTGGGGCCTTTAGCTCTCTAATGAGTATTGTTTCTAAGGATAATGCCTCTGCACTCTCGAATGTGATTTACATTCCTCCAGCTAGGAGAGATTTGCTTTCAACACCTCCAAAGGATTATTTCCTTTCGATGTTTTATACAGCCGCCATTCAATCCAGAGGTTGGCTTGATCCTGATGAGAAGAAGACAACAGGTATATTTGTAGATATGATTGATGGAGTGACCTCTGGTAGAGCCAGTACCCAAGAGGCTATTAATACAGCAAACGTGGCCATTGATTCACTTATAAATCCATAATGAAAAGAATATATCCACAAATTGTTGCGACTGCATTACTATCTATAATTGTTGTCAGTCCTCATATAGTTTCTGCTCAGTTTGGTGATTTTATAAAATGTGGAAATGAAGGACAGCCTGATTGCGGTTTTCAACAATTAGTAACATTGGTTACTGATGTGATAAATGGGCTTATAAAACTGGCCACACTCATAACCACTGGTGTGTTAGCTTATGCAGGATTCAAAATGATTTTCTCCGGTGGTGATGAAAGCACTTATAAAGAAGCCAAGGAGATGGCCCTTAAAACTGTTAAAGGTTATTTGTGGATACTGGTGGCTTGGACTTTGGTTTATACTATAACTACAGTGTTACTTGAACCAAATAATTACACTAATTTATTAGGTAGCCCAAATTGATGAAAAAATTTATCCCTTCACTACTCGCGTTTGTTTTGTTGGCCGGTATATCTGTAGCGCTATTGAATGTTCATAAAGTATCAGCAACTACCACTACATCAGTAGACGCTGGAGCTACTATTAAAAACCCTTTTAAAGGAGGGGGAAATTTGGAGGAGTTATTTGTAGCGATACTCAATGGCGTAGTTATACCTATAGGAGCAGTGGCGGTGGTCTTGGGTTTTATCTATACAGGTTTTCTCTTTGTGAAGGCACAAGGTAATGATAAAGAGTTGCCACAAGCCAGAGGTGCATTGTTGAACACAGTCATTGGGGCAATAATCCTTTTAGGAGCAGGGGTTATAGCCAATGTTATAGGCAATACTATTAATCAACTCAAAGCATCATGACCACTGACTCTAGAACCTTTGCCCAAATAGTTGGAGGTATCCTCGATTTGATTTCTTTGGTTGTGCCAGTACTGGCAGGAGCAGCGATGTTGGTTTTCTTCTGGGGTTTGGTCAAATTTATTTGGAAGTCCGGTGATGAAGCTAGCCATGAGGATGGTAAAAATTTGATGAAATGGGGCATTATTGCATTATTTATAATGGTTTCTTATATAAGCATTGTGCAATTTCTATATGTTGGTTTTGGGTTTGGAACTGGTAGTAGCTTTGGGATACCACTATTACCAACAAATCACTCATAATATGAAAAAGTACTTAACTCGAACTTCTATATTTATCTTGGGCAGTTTCCCTGTATATGCTTTTGGTGCCACTAGAGGTTTTAAGGAAGTTTTACTTGAGACTCAAGGAGTTATAGACAAGTTGGTAGTAATGGTTGTGGGTGTGGCTCTTTTTGCTTTCTTTTGGGGTCTAACAAAGACTATTTTTGGTGCTGGGGATGTTGAGAAACAAGCAGCGGGTAGAAATATAATGAAATATGGTATTTTGGCACTTTTTATAATGGTTTCTATATGGAGTATTATTGGTTTCCTCCAACAAGGATTCGGGATAAACAATTCGACTTCTAACTCTAGTTTAAATTCTAATAACGCTTCTTCTGATGGTTGTACAGACGCATTTGGTAATCCTACATACACAGGAGATTGTGGCACATTTTAGCTCATCCACCTTTACTGCTAGCGTTAGTTTGGATAGGGGGTATAATATAATGCATACCGTTTATAGGTATATTAAAATTAATTTCAATTTTACACATGAAAAAGTTTTTACTTATAAGTCTCGCAGCAGCTCCAGCTCTTGCGTTTGGTGCATCAACTAGTGGTTTTGACTCATTCTTGAGCTCAGTGAAGGGAACTGTGGATAAACTCATTCCTTTCCTAGTTGGTCTCGCACTTTTGGGATTTTTCTGGGGCTTGGTCAAATTTATTTTCAACAGCAACAATGACGAAGGACGAGAGGAAGCAAAATCAATGATGATTTATGCCATTATTGCTCTATTCGTAATGACCGCCGTTTGGGGTCTTGTAGGTTTCCTAGGTACAGCTATCGGTGTTGATCAAGGAGGCTCAGTCACACTTCCTAGAACTCCAAGTCTATAATCAGAATGGCAGCAGCAGAGATTACCATTGTTCCTTTCTTGTACAAGGTTAATGCTGTGGTTATAAATCCTGTCATTAAACTTGTATTTGCCATAGCTATCGTGATTTTCTTTTATGGCATTTATCAGTTTATAAGTGAAGAAACAGGGGACAAAGGAAGAGAACAAGGTAAGAAGAAAATCTTGTGGGGACTTGTAGGGATGCTCATAATGTTTAGTGCATATGGCATCATCAATCTAATATTGGGTACGTTTAATTTTCCCAAACCGGGAATACTCCCATAGAAATAAAAAGAACTCCCAATCGGGAGTTCTTTTTATTTGGTGCCGGGGAGAGGACTTGAACCTCCACACCTTGCGGTACCAGTTCCTAAAACTGGCGTGTCTACCATTTCACCACCCCGGCATAATACGGATACTTGTACTTGTGGTCAGGAATAGTTTTTTGCTAAAAACTTCCCCGACCCGGACTCGCGCCGTCGCGCTCCGTCTCGCACAAGTGCTCCGCACTTGTGCGCCCAGTAGGAGTCGAACCTACGACCATCTCCTTAAGAGGGAGCTGCTCTACCAGCTGAGCTATGGGCGCTCGAATGTAGAGTATCGCAAATTTCTAACGATTTTTCAATCGTTTTATGATAATGTAGATTCTGTTCGGCCTAGTAGCCAAGTGGTAAGGCACGGCTCTGCAAAAGCTTCATCGGCGGTTCGATTCCGCCCTAGGCCTCCCGAACAGTTTGTGTTTATAATAACTGTGAGGCATGCCCGGGTGGTGGAATGGTATACACGGAGGACTTAAAATCCTCTGGTCGCAAGACCTTGTGGGTTCGAGTCCCACCCCGGGCACCAAAGCGAGGTTAGTTTAGTGGTAGAACTGGTGCTTCCCAAGCATCGGGCGCGAGTTCGATTCTCGCACCTCGCACCTTAGAATCGAACTGGGAAGGGGTCGGGAAACGGGAGTTTCCCGTAGAGGAAGGTTGGGAAAACCGTTGGTTTCCCAGATGTGAGATATCTCGCACCTCGCACAAAGCTATAAAGTTTCGTTTGTTATCTCGTCCAATCTTTGTCTATTTCTTTCTCCGTAGTCGATTCTCCAAGTGAAGTGGGGGACAATGCCAATTTTGGATTTGTTCCTAATATATTCATTTAGTTCCCCACCCTTACGAATTAGAAATTTCAAAGCAGTGTCCTCTTCTTTTTCTGGTAGGGTGGTAAAGAAAAAATTTGCAGATTTTCCTGATTCGTTGAGTTCTACGCGAGTGACAGTGATGAGGGAAGATGGGGTTGATTCTCTAAGCACAAAATCAGCCGCAAGCTTGTGGAGAATTTCTGCTGTTCTTTCTTTTTTAACTGGTTTCATTATTTTGTAACTTTAATTATAGATTCAAGGATGTCTCCAGGGGCAATTTCAATCTTTGATTCAATGAGTGAACCGAACTCTGTGCCTTCATTTACTCTCTCTGTGGCTACTTTGGATTGCTGCAGCTCTTTAACCTTACCTCGACCAATTTCTGCTTCTCGTCGAATGATTCTTATTTGTGAACCGAGGTCAATAACTCCTGTTTGAACCCTGGCACCCAAAACTTGTTTGTCTTTGTTTAAACTAAAGATACGAAGCACTTTTGCTTGTCCGGACACTTCTTCGACTTCAATGTGAGGCTCTCTCTCTTCGAGTAATTCTTCTATTCGCTCAGTTAGTTTATAAATAATATCAAAGCTTTCTATTTTAATGAGAGATCTTTCAGCCAGTGGTCCTGCCTGAGGGTCAATTTTGGTGTTAAACGAAAAGATAATAGTGCCAGGGGTGGCGAGTGCGCTCTTCACATCATTTTCACTCACGGTACCTATCCCAGAGAGGATTATCTGTGGTTGAATTCTTTCTCTACAAAGTTTTCCTATTTCATAAACTAATGCCTCAAGGCTCCCAGCAGTGTCGGCTTTAATAATAATAGGCAACACATTCATATCTTCAGGAATAACTATATTTTGTTTTTTGCTGCAGCATTTTATCTTTTCACTATCTGCATAAAATTGAGCCTGTTTTTTGTCCTCAAATAATTCAAACACTGCTCCTACTGGAGGAGGATTATCCCAACCGACTATTTGGACAGGACTAGAAAAGGTCGCTTCATCAATCTGTTTGTCATGAAGGTCGAGGATATATCGAAGTGGGGCGATGCATCCAGTAGAAGCCACAAACATACCTTTTTTCATCGTGCCATCTTTGATGATACCAACAGCACTAACTCCCTTTTTGGGATCAAGTTTGGATTCAATGATTATACCCGTGCCCCATCTGCCTTTGTCTCCAGAAAATCCTTCGAGTTCTGCTATGAGGAAAATCATCTCCAGTAGGTCATTTATGCCAGCACCAGATTTAGAAGATATTTCAGCTACAGGAACATTACCACCATAACCTTCGACGAAAATGTCGTTCTCAGCGAGGCTTTGTTTGGCGCGTTCAATGTTGGCACTTGGTTTGTCTATCTTGGTGATAGCAACAATAAATTGAATTGCAGCCCCTTTTATCATTTTATAAGATTCAATAGTTTGAGGTTTGACCCCATCTTCTGCAGATACGATGAGGATTGCTATGTCGGCTACAGAAGCACCGCGAGTGCGGATGCCTTGAAAGGCTTCGTGTCCAGGTGTATCAAGAAAAGTGATTTTTCCCACCGAGCCGTCAAGCTTCACGTGTTCTATCTCATACGCACTGACATGTTGAGTGATACCGCCCGCTTCACCTTCGACAATATTTGATTTTCTAATGTAGTCCAAAAGAGTCGATTTGCCATGATCGATGTGGCCCATGACTGCGACTACAGGAGGGCGAGATTCTTTGGTTTTTGTGTTTAGAAGTCCCATAAGAGCCTTAGATTATCATATTGTTGTCCTAAAAACACGGACTGTATTAGAATGGCAATATGAGTTTGTTTAAACCAAAAAGAGTTTATATGGATTATGCGTCGACGACTCCAGTTTTGCCTGTGGTAAAAAAGGCTATGGACAAGTATTTGTCACAGGATTTTTATAACCCTTCAGCTATTTATGAAGAAGGAAATAAGGTCAAAGCAGAACTTGATCGGATGCGCACGTCTGTCGCAAGGTTAGTAGGAGTAAAAAGCAAAGATATTTACTTCACTGGGAGTGGGACGGAGTCTATTAACCTTGCAGTCTTAGGAGTTTTTGAAAAGGCTAAAGAGAAAATTGCAAGGCCACATATTATTATCTCTGCTATAGAGCATCCTGCAGTTAAGGAATCTGTGAAGGAAATAGTTAGACGAGGAGGAGAGGTGACAATTGTTTTTGTAGATGAAGAAGGACGAGTGTCATCTCAAGAAATTTTATCTTCTATAAAACCAAATACCGTACTTGTCTCTATAATGCTTGCGAATAATGAGATAGGAACCATAGAGCCTATAAGCAAAATCAGTAGGTTAGTGGCTGAATATAAGAAGAAAAATGACACTATCTATCCGTTTGTGCATACGGATGCAAGCCAGGCGGCAAATTATATAAAAATATATGCTCCATCACTCGGGGCAGATATGATTACCATAGATGGTTCAAAGATTTATGGCCCAAAAGGGGTTGGAGTTTTGGTAGTGAAGTCTAATGTTTTAATTAACCCAATTATTTTTGGTGGAGGACAGGAAAGAGGTCTTCGTTCGGGGACAGAAAATGTGGCTCAGATTGTCGGCTTCACAAAAGCTTTTGAAATGGCAGATAAAGACAGAGAAGATGAGTCTAAGAGACTAGAAATTATAAAAACTAAATTTATAAATGACCTAAAGAAATATTTACCAGAAATTATTATTAATACTCCAGCAAAGGATAGCTTACCTAATATAGTCAGTGTCTCTAAAAGTGGTATGCTCGCAGAATTAGTAGCCATAAAGATGGATTTAAAGGGCTTTCTTGTTTCAACAGGCAGTGCTTGTGGGTCGAACAAAGGCGCTTCAGGAACAGAGACTCTTGTGGGTATGGGCAAAGGGGAATTAAAGGAGTCTACGATTAGATTTTCTTTTGGGAGAGGGACAAAAATGAGTGATGTAGACAGAGCTTCAAGAGTTTTTGTTCAAATAATGCAGGGATAAATCCACTATGTTATAATCGTGCGCATGACAACAATGGAAGATTTGACCAAAACACAGATCATCCTTCTAACCCTCCTTGTGAGCTTTGTAACTTCTATTGCCACAGGGATTATTACTGCTTCCTTGCTCGCTGAGGCACCATTGAGTGTGACCCAGACTATCAATAGAGTTGTGGAGAGAACTATAGAGAAAGTGAATCCAACCAGCACTAATTCAACATTGAAAGAGGTGACAGTGGTCAAAGAAGAAGATTCTATTATGAATTCAATAAATTCTTCGACTCAGTCATTGGTTAGAATCAAGGAGCCAATTGCAGTAGATGGCACGCAGGCTTTTTATGCCATAGGGGCGATAGTTTCTAAAACAGGTTTAGTTATTTCTGACAAAAGAGGAGTTATTCTCGGAGGGACATACAGTATTACTTTGGCCGATGGTTCTATCTTACCAGCTATAGTGGCTTATGTGAGTGACACAGAAAGATTGGCAGTATTTAAAATTGTTCTAGATACTAATCATCAAAATGGATTAACCCCAATCAGTTTTTCTTCTAAGGAATTGCAACTCGGACAGAGTGTTATCGCTATGGAGGGTAGAGAAAAGAATGTTGTTGGTATAGGCCGAGTCACTGGCTTGAATACCCGAACTGAGAAAAATTCAAAGGGGGTGGATGTCACTGTACCTTATTCAGTTGAGACAGATATAGATCCAACAAACGAGATTCAAGGCAGTCTCTTGCTGAATTTATCTGGTGAATTAGTAGGTATCAAAACTTCGAATGATGATCTGATTGTGCCTGCTCGTGTTTATACAGCCATCTCACCAATCAGACAGGCTATAGAAAAGACGAAATAATTTTGTTAGTTTAATAGAAAAATATGCCTCCATCATTTAATCATTTTACGACTAAAGCTAAGGAAGCCATCCGTAAGGCTCATGAGATTGCTATTGAACGTGGCCAAAATCATGTGAATCCGATGCACCTTTTGGCAGCACTCGTTATCCAAGATGAAAGTATGGTTGTTTCTATTTTGGATAAGATGGAAGTGGATACTATTTTACTTACGGATTCTGTACTTGAAGCAATAGAGAGTCCTGAAGCAGTGCAAATGCTTTCTCCTTCGTATCAGATCTATTTAACACCAGAGCTTGCTCATACAATCGAATCGAGTGCCAAGGTTGCTGAATCTCTAGGAGACGAATTTATTTCTACAGAACATTTGTTTCTTTCTGTTTTAGATGTCCCTGGGGATGCGCGTGAACTTTTGCAAAAATTTAAAATTGATCATGAGAAAGTAGTCAGAGTTATAGAAGAAATAAGAAAATCGAGTGTCAGTGAGCCAAAAACAGAAAAGAAATTTAAATCTTTGCTCAAATATACCCGCTCACTAACTAAACTAGCCAAAGAAAATAAACTTGATCCAGTCATCGGACGAGACGAAGAGATTTCAAGGATGATACAAATACTCTCTCGTCGTACAAAGAATAATCCAATCCTTATTGGAGAAGCCGGTGTGGGTAAGACGGCTATTGCTGAGGGTTTGGCTATCCGTATGGCTAACGGCAACGTACCCGAATCACTCCGAGATAAGGAACTTGTTTCTCTTGACCTCGGACTATTAATCGCAGGAACAAAGTATCGTGGAGAATTTGAAGAGAGATTAAAAAATATAATAAAGGAAATAGAAAAATCAGAAGGCAAAATCATTCTCTTCATTGATGAGATACACACTATTGTTGGCGCCGGAGCTTCGGAGGGAGCGATGGATGCATCAAATATGCTGAAACCTCCACTTGCACGTGGAGATCTTCGAGCCATAGGAGCCACCACTCTTCGTGAATATCAAAAGCACATAGAGAAGGATCCAGCACTCACCAGAAGGTTTCAACCTATCAATGTGAATGAACCAAGTATTGAGGATACTATGACAATCCTAAGAGGGCTAAAAGAACGCTATGAGCTTTATCATGGTGTCAGAATCACAGATGATGCTATTCGTGCAGCAGTGAACCTCTCGGCGCGTTATATCACTGATAGGTTTCTCCCAGACAAAGCTGTCGACCTCATAGATGAAGCTTCTTCTTATCTAAAGATTTCTTTGGAGAATATGCCACCAGAGCTTCAAAACGCGCATTCAAAAATTATGAAGCTTGAGATAGAGAAGGAAGCTCTAAAGAAAGAATCAAAAAACATTAAGGCCAAAGCTCGTATAAAGGAAATTGAAAAGGAGATTGCAGATTATAAGGAGAAGACTTCAGAGCTCGAACTCAAATGGAAGAATGAGAAGGAAACTGTGGCAGATATAAAAGACATTAAGAAAAATTTAGAAACATTTAGACTTGAAGCCGAAGCTGCTGAAGCTCGCTCGGACCTCTCAAGAGCTGCAGAACTCAGATATGGGAAGATCCCATCACTTGAGAGAGATTTGGATACAAAATCAAAGAGACTAAAAAAACTCCAGAGTTCAAGAAGAATATTAAAGGAAGAAATCACTGAATCAGACATTGCAGATATTGTGTCCAAGTGGACTGGTGTCCCTGTGTCCAGAATGCTCGAGGCTGAAGCAGAGAAACTTGTTCGGATGGAAGAATTTCTCCGCAGTAGAATTGTTGGTCAAGAAGAAGCGGTTAAAAAAATCGCTGATACAATTAAGCGTTCTAGAGCTGGGATTTCTGATCCAAACAAACCGATTGGTTCGTTTATGTTCATGGGTCCAACTGGAGTAGGGAAAACAGAACTCACCAAAGCTCTGGCTGAATTTATGTTTGATGATGAGAAGGCGCTCATCCGAGTGGATATGAGCGAATTTATGGAGAAACATTCAGTTTCTAAACTTATTGGAGCACCTCCTGGCTACGTTGGTTATGATGAAGGTACACCGTTTACTGAAACTGTTCGTCACCGACCATATTCAGTCATTCTCTTTGATGAGATAGAAAAGGCGCATCCAGAAGTCTTTAATATTCTCCTCCAAGTGCTCGACAACGGGCGACTCACGGATACTAAAGGCAGATTAGTAAATTTTAAGAACACCGTCATCATCCTTACCTCAAATGTAGGAGCGGAATATATAGACAAGATGCAAACTATTGGATTCTCCAAAGGTGAAGTAGGAGAAGACTATCAAAACATCAAGGAAAAACTTATGGGTGCTTTGAAAAATCAATTTAGACCAGAATTCTTGAATAGATTGGACGACATCATTGTCTTCGATGTACTTTCGAAGGAGACAATTAAATCTATTGTGGGTATACAGATAGAAGTGATTAAAAAACGCTTGGCCGAAAAGGAAATTGAACTAATTATCGCGGATGATGTTTATTCACTCCTTGCAGAAGAAGGCTATAACCCAGAATACGGAGCTAGACCTCTAAAGAGATTGATTCAAAATAAAATCCTTAACCCTGTGGCAACGATGATGATAAGTAATAAAGTATTGACTGGGGGCACAGTGATGGTAACTCGCAAGGGAAGTGAATTAGAATTCGAAGTAGTAAAGGGTAAAAGGTCGGGGAGTGTTGGAATTTCCTCACGTAAACATAATAAGACCTCCAAGTAAAGTTGAACTCAAGAGTCTCGTTTGTTAGAAATAATGTAGACTCGTTCTACGGAGGGAATAGCTATGCAACGAATTTGTGTTTTCGGACCACGAGTGGTCTATGATGAAGTCGAAGGTGTGAAGCATATCATCACCAGAGCAGAAACTTGGGCCAACTTCCTCTTGGATGTCCCGAGAGTTGGACCTTGCAGACACTTCGTCGGTCACCCTTCGGAGAGCGGTGACAGCAAGCGCATCAATGGGAAACACTTGAAGGGATACACGTTCGTCGAAGCGTGCAAGCGCGTCGAACTGGAGCTTGCTCCAAAAACTGGGTAGAACCCCAGTTTTTATTTATAAAATTTCTTCGCGTAAACGAGGTAGAGAACCAAGATTATATTGAATGAATAGTTTAGATAAATAGGGTAGTGTGCGGTTTGGGTTAGATAGTCATCTATTAGGATATAAAACATAGAAAAAAGCTCTCCTCCTATCCAGAGCAGTAGAAAAAGCATTGAAAGGTCGTGAGCACTTTTTGACTGCCAAGTTTTCATCACTTGTGGGACAGCACAAATGGCAAATAAAAAAGCACCTACCCACCCAAAAAAGTTGTGGTACAACATATGGTGCGCCGGGAAGGATTCGAACCTTCGAAGCCCGAAGGCGCCAGATTTACAGTCTAGTGCGATTGACCACTCCGCCACCGACGCATACGGGCTATAATAAAGCATTTTAAGAGGACTTGCAAAATCTATAAAATCGGGTAATCTATAACCCTATGTCACAAGACCATCTAATAAAGCTCGTCTCTGTAGGAGACAAAGGCGGAGTAGGCAAGGGCCATACTTATTATTCGACCAAGAACAGAAAGTCAGTTGAACGCAAGATTGAAGTGAAAAAATACAATCCAATAGCCAAAAAGCATACGATTTATAAAGAGAAGAAAGCCTAAATAAAACTCGCCGAATGGCGGGTTTTTTGTTAGGATAACTCCACTGGGCGATTAGTTTAATGGTAGAACAGCGCTCTCCAAAAGCACTGGTGAGGGTTCGATTCCTTCATCGCCCGCAATGATAAACCCCTTTAATATCACTGAAGTTTTGGCTCTGTATGGATACATAGGAGTATTCGTGATTGTTTTCTTGGAGTCAGGGATATTCTTCCCACTGCCTGGAGACAGCCTCCTCTTCACCGCAGGCATCTTGGCTTCTGGGCTTGGGTTAAATTTAGGTTTTCTTATACCTCTTATTTTTATAGCCACACTCTTTGGAGGCATAGTTGGATATTATTTAGGCACTCAAATAGAGAAACTTCATAAATATTCTTTCTTTAGAAAAATTTTAAGTCAGGAACATATAAATACAGCTCATAAATTCTTTGAGAAGTATGGGCGATTTGCTGTGGTTTTCTCTCGCTTTGTACCTTTGGTCAGAACTTTTGTACCTATTGTGGCTGGTATTGCGCGTATGGATTATAAAACCTTTTTGAAATACAGCATTATAAGTTCTTTGCTTTGGTCGACTATTGTCACCTTGGTTGGATTTTTCTTAGGCAGAACTTTCCCTTGGGTGAAAGATTATCTTTCTTATCTAGTTATCCTCATTATTTTCCTATCAATCGTTCCAGGTATTTATGAATGGGTCCGAACTCGACAGAAGAAAACCACTTAATCTTTTTGTTTGCTTTAAACCAAGTCAGCTGACGTTTGGAATAATGCCTTATCTCTTTATATAGTTCTTCTATAAATTCTTTCTTAGCCTCGCCCGTGGCCAGTCTATGGCCGAGGGTAAGTTTGTTTTGTAGTAGGCGAGCGAGGTATCTATACTCTAGGCCTAATTCTTCCATGCGTTTATAAGTTAATCCGTCTCTATGGAGTTTCTTGGCTTCTTTTATCATCCCTAGAAGGCGAGCGAGCAGTCTCTTATAAATGAGTTTTTCTAATACTTCTTTCTCTGGATTTACCCCTACATAAATATAATCATATTTGAGCAACATCCGATGTTGCTCACTTGGGACTTTGCCTAGTGCCTCAATAATTTCAAGGGCTCTGATTAGACGTACTTTATTTTTTGAATCAATGTTTTTAGCTCTCTCTTGATCTTTCTTTTGCAAAATTTTATAGAGAGCCTCTGTTGTTTTTGCTTCTAGTGTTTTTCTTAATTTAGGATTTGGAGGCACTTCTGGTAAAACCATTTTGCTAGTGAGGGTGTCTATATAAAATCCTGTGCCACCAACAATGATTGGTAATTTATTTTTCTTTATTATTTGTTCAATTGCTTTGTCACCAAGTTTTTTATAATCTGATGCACTGAATCTTATCTTTGGACTGGCTACATCTAAGAGGTGATGAGGGACACCTTGCATTTCCTTTTTGGTCACTTTACCCGAGCCAATATCCAAGCCTTTATAAACTTGCCTCGAATCAGCAGAAACAATCTCCCCATTGAACTCCTTGGAGAGCTTTACCCCCAGGCCACTTTTACCTGAGGCAGTTGGACCCACTATTACTAAAACCTTCTTTTTCATTGTGCCGGGAAGAGGACTCGAACCTCCACCCCTTGCGAGACACGATTTTGAGTCGTGCGCGTCTACCATTCCGCCATCCCGGCATAACTTACCCATACAACTTACAATAAACTCGTGCTAAAATCTACTTATGTCACAGTTTTATAACGACTCAATCTTTTGGATTGAGGTGGAGAAGATTCACCCAAACCCATTTCAACCACGAAGAGAATTTGATGAAGCCCAACTAAACAGCCTTGCAGATTCAATGCGTCAGTATGGAGTACTCCAAGCATTAGTGGTCACTAGGACTGAAGTAGAGAAGCCCGAAGGAGGACTCGCAGTCGAATACGAACTCATCGCTGGAGAGAGGCGACTGCGTGCGGCCAAACTCGCTGGACTAAAACAAGTGCCAGTTCTTATTCGTACTGGAGCAGAAAATGACCTCACTAAGTTAGAACTGGCCATTATAGAAAACATTCAACGTGAGGATTTGAATCCTGTGGATAGAGCCAGAGCATTTGATAAGTTGGCTCGTGAATTTGGATTTAAGCATGCAGAGATAGGTAAGAAGGTAGGCAAGAGTCGAGAGTATGTCTCCAACACACTTCGATTGCTTATGCTCCCAGAGCATATTCTCCAAGCACTTTCGGATGGGAAGATTAGTGAAGGACACTCACGTCCTCTTATGATGCTTGTAGATAAACCTGAAGAACAAGAAACACTCTTTAAAGAAATTTTATTTAAAAAATTAAATGTTCGTGATGCAGAAGGTATTGCTCGAAGAATCGCGTTTGAGAAGGCGCGCAAACAAATGGATCCAGAGTTAGTAGACATGGAAGAAAAACTTAAGGAGTCTCTAGGCACACGAGTAAGGGTAGAGAAGAAAGATAAAGAGGGAGGAGGCAAGATTACTATAGATTTCTTCTCCAACGATGATTTGGAACATTTGTATCAAATACTAACTGCGAATGAATCACGTGGTGAGAAGGAAACAATGCTAGAGAACTTTATGGCGAACAAAGAAGCAGAGGGTCAATCTGTTGAATCAGTCTCTCCAATGACAGAAGAAGAGAAGGAAATGAACAAAGAAGAGAGTGACAAGGCGATGGAAGAACCAGAAGATTTGTATTCGGTCACTAACTTCACCGTCTAACTATTTCTTAGAAATTTTTGAAAGTTCGTTCTTGATATGACGTTTGGTCATGGGCATTTTGCACATCTCAACCCACTTTATATTTGGTTTGGACGATTGTTTGGTCATAATTTCTACAATGTCTCCATTTTGGAGTTTGGTGTCCAGTGAGACGAGTTTGCCCCCAACCTTGGCTCCTATCATGTGGTTGCCAATATCTGAGTGGATAGAGTAAGCGAAATCTATGGGGGTTGAATCAATAGGTAAGTCGACCACATCACCCTTTGGTGAGAAGGCAAAAATGCGATTACTAAAGAAGTCATTTTTTAAATTTTCTTGAAAAGCCTCCTTGTCTGTAGAATGTTCTTGATAGGCCACTAATTCTTTAATCCAATGAGGAATATCTTTAGTCGTTTCCAAAACTGATTTGTGCAATTCTTTCATCGGAGTTTTGGGTAGAAGTGAACGTATCCAACCAAGAGTTTCTTCATCCTTACCAGTCTTGCCACTCTTATAAGTGATGTGTGAGGCTACTCCATATTCAGAGAATTGGTGCATCTCATGAGTTTTAATTTGTATTTCTACAATACCCCCATCACCAGTGAAGATGGTGGTATGGATACCTTGATAACCATTTGGTTTAGGAAAGGCGATATAATCTTTAATTCTCCCAGGGAGAGGTTTCCATGAACCATGGATAACTCCAAGGACTCTATAACAATCTGCTGGTGTATCTACAAGGATACGGACTGCGTTGATGTCATAAATCTTTTCTATATCTTTCTTCTCTTGAAGTTTCTTATAGAGACTGTATAAGCCTTTTATTCTGTAGTCAGTTTTAATATTCACTAAACCTTCTTTGGCCAAAGCTTTCTTCACTGAATTTATAAACTTTTCGAGAGATTCAAGCCTCTCGCGTTCACTTTCTTTCATCGATTTCTTTAGATTTTCAAATTCTTTTGGATAGACATAAGGGAAGGCAAGGTCCTCGAGTTCACGATTAAGTTTTCTTATCCCTAGGCGATAGGCGATAGGAGCATAGATTTCTAATGTCTCTGTAGCTATACGTTTCTGCTTCTCTTGAGGTACATGAGAAAGGGTTCTCATATTGTGGAGTCTATCCGAAAGTTTAATCATAAGCACTCGGATATCCTCAGACATGGCTACGAAGAGTTTGCGCAGACTTTCATTGTGTCTGTCTGCGCCGTTGTACCTTAGACTGCCGAGTTTGGTCACTCCATCTACAAGAAAGGCCACTTCTTCTCCAAATTCCTTTTCTATAGTCTCAAGTTTAATCTCACAGTCTTCGACTGTGTCGTGGAGAAGGCCGGCGACTACAGTAGTGACGCCCATCCCAAGTTCGGCCAAAATTTTGGCCGTCTCTACTACATGTATAAAATATTCTTCACCCGAATGTCTGGTTTGACCCTCATGAGCAATTCTCGCAAATATATAAGCCTTGTCGATGAGTATCACATCATCATTCGTTTTCTCATCTATGAGTCGTATGATGTCTGTGGCGCTCGTCATAGATTATTCTGGTTTATTGAGTTTGTGCGGGTTGTGGTTAGGACAAGATTTGTCTGAACAACGCTCTGGGATAGTCTTGGTACCTTCCATCATGAGTGATCCACAGAGTTTACATATATTACCAGTTGGCTTAGCTTTTATCGCGTATTTACAATCAGGATAATTTTGGCATGAATAGAAAACTCCGAATCTACCACGTCTCTCTGCCATGTAGCCAGTTTTACAAACAGGACAGAGGACACCAGTAGAATTAGCCTTCTCTTGTTCAGCATCTTTCTTTATGAATTTACATTTAGGGAAACGTTCACATGCGGTGAACATCCCGAATTTACCTTCTCTCGTCACTAGGTTACCTTTACCACATTTTGGACAAAGCTCTCCAGTATCCTTTGGACCCTCAAGAGCCTTACCATCTATAGTGCGTGCGCCGTTGCAGTCTGGATATTTCTCACAAGAAAGGAATTTGCCACTTTTACCAAGTTTAATAATCATCGGTCCTCCACAAATTGGGCAGAGAATGTCTTTAGGGGCATCGCCCATGTTTGTCACCTTGGCTATTTTGTCTTTTGCCTTTACATCTTTTATGAACGGAGTATAGAAATCCTTGAGAGTTTTCAAATAAGTGCGTTTACCATTTGCTATCTCATCTAATTCATCTTCCATCTCTGCAGTAAAGCTATCGCTTATATATTTCCCAAAGTTTTCTTCGAGGAAACTTGAGACCACGTCCCCAGTATCAGTAGGATGAAGCGCCTTTTGGATTTTTTCTACATAACCTCGGTCGTCGAGAGTCTTAATTATTGATGCATAAGTAGAAGGACGACCGATACCTCGTTTCTCTAATTCTTTAATGAGTCCGGCTTCTGAATACCTAGCTGGTGGTTCAGTTTGTTTTTGTTCAGGTAAAATATCTATGAGTTTGAGTTCGTCATCTACTGCGAGTTTAGGCAGGATGACATCTTCACCTTGAGCATCGTTGTCTGCCCGA
This sequence comes from Minisyncoccia bacterium, assembly GCA_049304015.1. Classification (GTDB taxonomy): domain Bacteria; phylum Patescibacteriota; class Minisyncoccia; order Phycocordibacterales; family Zambryskibacteraceae; genus JAIFWN01. The sequence goes on from JBAQNS010000016.1 coordinate 23,205, forward strand.
GTCCAACCGTCGAACAATATACGAGAACCGTTTAACCAAAAGTCTGGAATTTTATTCTTTTCAATATTGGCTGTTACTTTTGTGCGCATAACTTGTGCATCTCGCATTTGTGATGAGACTGTGCGGGCCCAAATTAATCTATAGAGTTTCTTTTGTTCGTCGTTTGCTCCGGCGATTTCAGAAGTCATGTGGGTTGGACGAATAGCTTCGTGCGCCTCTTGGGCATTTTTGGATTTCTTTGTATAGGTATGTGCTTCATAATATTCAGCACCATACTTTTTCTCCACAACTTTCTTTATATCGGCACGAGCTTGGACGCCAAGGTTTGTAGAATCAGTACGCATATAGGTGATGTGTCCTGCCTCGTATAATCTTTGTGCCACTTGCATGGTGCGTGATGGAGCGAAGCCAAGGCGAGATGATGCAGTCTGCTGAAGAGTAGAAGTGATGAATGGTGCACGAGGGGCACGAGCAACTTTGGTTTCCTTTATGTCTGTGATCTTCCAATTTCCTTTTTTGCCTGTGTCTATTATGTGGTCGACTTCTTTTTGTGTTGTTGGTTCAACTGAACAAGCGAAAGACAATTCGTTTGTTTGTTTGTCTTTAAGTATGGCGGTCAATGTCCAGAAGGTGACTGGTTTGAATGCCCGGATCTCACGTTCTCTCTCCATGATGATGCGTAGTGCAGGGGATTGCACACGGCCAGCCGAGAGCCCGTAGCGAACCTTCTTCCAAATCAGACCGGACAAATCATAGCCAACAAGTCTATCTAGAACTCTACGAGCCTCTTGGGCTTCCTTGAGGTCTATATCTATAGTACGAGGGTGGTTCAAAGCTTCTTCGACAGCCTCTTTGGTAATCTCATGAAAGACAATTCTCTTTGGATTCTTAAGTCCGACAGCCTCGGCTATGTGCCAAGCTATCGCTTCTCCCTCTCGGTCGGGGTCTGTGGCCAAGATTACCTCGTCAGCTTTCTTTGTGAGTGCTTTAATATCTTTCACTACATGAATTTTTTCTTTGGAGATTTCATAGTGAGGAATAAATCCACCTTCTATGTCTATAGCTGCTTTATTTGATTTAGGTAAATCACGTACATGACCAACAGATGCAACCACGCGAAAATCTTTCCCAAGATATTTCTCGATTGTTTTTGCTTTTGATGGTGATTCAACAATTAACAACTTCATAAGCTTGTATGTAACAAATACTACAGATATCTCTTTTGTGCAAATTTTTAGAAAGTTTTGCGGACTTCACCGAGTTCTTCGGTGATGAGGCCTTTGATTTCTAGGAGTGAGAGGATCGCACTCGCTTTACCTGTCTCAAATTTGCTGTTTCTTATAAGTTCATCACGTGTGCATGATGTTTCAAGAAGTTTTATAAAAATCTTTTCCTCATCGGTGAGGTCACTTGTATCAAAGAGAGTTTGATCTTCATCATGCCTCTTTAGATGGAGCATTTCTAAAACATCATTTGAATCTCTTATTAAGGTTGCTCCAAGTCTTAGAAGCATATGAGGGCCCTCTGATGTTGGAGAAGTGATTGGCCCAGGGACAGCTCCTACGTCTCTGTTGTATTCAGTGGCCAAGCGCGAGGTGATGAGTGTTCCAGATTTGAGCTGGGCTTCTATAACTATAGTGGCGTCGCACATACCAGCCATAATTCTGTTCCTCTGAGGGAAGCTCCAAAGTGTTGCTTTGAAATCATCTTTATATTCAGAAAGTATACCTCCACCTGATTCTATTATTTCATCTGCAAGGTTCACATTGGACCTAGGATGTATAACATCTCTAGAGACACCAGAGCCGGGGATGCCTATAGTCTGTAGTCCTGCGCGGAGAGCCGCGCGATGTACTATAGTATCCATACCTATGGCTAAGCCGGAGATAATAGTGATGGGATAGCCGGCGAGGCCAGCAATGATTGACTCGCACATCTCTTGGCCATAAGAACTATATTTTCTGGTACCCACTATGGCTACCAATTTGTTGCCTTCCATTGGGAGTTCACCGCGAATGCGGAGAGATTTGGGTGGATCATTGATTTCCTTTAGTAATTCTGGAAATTGGTCAAACGAAAGATCACGGATATCGTTCATTTAAATATTTTAGCATCTTTGTTATGATTGTTTGTAGTAACAGAAAACCAAAGTCTTTACCCAGGCCAAGGTCTGGGCTCCGACAACTTTGATTTTCTTATTACTCCAAAACAATATGTTAGACATTAAATTCATAAGAGAAAACAAAGACCTTATTACCCTTGGGGCCAAGAAGAAACACATCGAGTTCGACGTAGAAGCACTGCTCACTATAGATGATGAACGTCGAAGTCTCATGACCAAACTTGAGGAAAGACGGGCAGAGCAAAACGCCGCCTCACTAGAGATTGTTCGTGCGGTTGGTCCAGAGAAATCTCAAATCCTTGAGAAGATGAAATTCCTAAAGGAGAGTATGGTCGCTGATGAAGAAAAGCTAAAGACAGTAATGCATGATTGGCAACTACAAATGCTCCAAGTGCCTAATGTACCCGATATATCTGTACCGGATGGGAACAGTGATGGAGATAATATGGAAGTGAAAAAGTGGGGTGAGCTTCCAAAATTCGATTTTGAACCAAAGAGTCATATAGAGATTATGGAAAATTTAGGGATGCTAGACCTTGAAAGGGGAACCAAAGTTTCTGGCTTTCGTGGATATTTCCTCAAAGGGGATGGAGCATTACTTTCTTTTGCTATTTGGAACTATGCGATGGATTTTTTCTTGAAGAAGAATTTTACTCCTATGATTGTGCCATCACTCGTGAAGAAAGAATCTCTTATAGGTACAGGCATGCTCCCACAATCTGAAGAAGATTTGTATAAAACTCAAGATGGGGATTATCTCGCTGGGACAGCTGAGGTGGCTACTATGGGTTTTCATATGAATGAAATGATCCCTAAAACAGAGTTGCCTAAAAAGTATTTATCCTTCTCTCCATGCTTCCGCAGAGAAGCGGGGAGCTATTCTAAGGATGTGAAGGGTCTTATCCGAGTGCATGAATTCTTTAAGGTTGAACAAGTGGTGCTCTGTGAGGCTAGTCATGAAGAATCAGTTGCTCACCACGAAGCCATAAACAGAAACACAGAAGAATTTATAGAGTCATTGAACATTCCTTACCACACAGTGACTAACTGTGGAGCAGACCTCGGGCTAGGACAAGTGAAGAAATACGATATAGAACTTTGGGTACCATTAGAGAACAAATACAGAGAGATTTCTTCTGCTTCTTATTTCCACGATTTTCAAACACGTCGTTTAAACATTCGATATAAGGATACAGATGGGAAGACAAAGTATGTCCACTCACTAAACTCAACAGCTATCCCAACCCCACGCATCCTTGTTTCCCTCGTAGAAAATTTCCAACAAGCCGATGGTTCAGTAAAAATTCCTGAAGTGCTTGTGCCTTATATGGGAGGGAAGAAAGAGATTAGCAAAATTTGACATTTTTACTTTTAGATGTTAATCCTTATAAAGATTGTTCCACACTCTCACCAAGTTTAATGGAGGCTTCTGGTGGAAAAGCTCAGTGCAAAAGACATCAAGCCGGGCCAGTTGATCTGGTATAGCGGGCAGATGTCAGTTTCAAGTTGGGATTGTCCGGCGGTCATCACTACGGTCAAACCCAAGGATCAGACCTTTCGCGTTCGTTCTCTGGACGACATGAAGGAGCAGTCTCAGTCATATGGTTTTGATTGCGCTGTTGATACGACAGCCTCTCGGGCAAGCATGTATTTGGTTTCAAAGGAGGAAGTCGTGGAGTATCTGGATGATCGCGACAAAGCGATTTGCGATGATATAAGGGATGTGGAAAGGAAGTTCAAGCGATACAAGTCTGACCTGAAGTTGTTTCGTGAGACAAGGAAAATTCTGGGGTTGTAGCCCTCACAAGTATTGTGCAGGGCTTTTTTATTGACCGAATATTGTTTTCGGGTTATGATGGTGCAATACAGAAGTATAAAGATGTCTTTTGGGCAATCTATCTTTGAGAGGACTTAATGAGTGACGGAGTGAGGTTCGGCGGTTCAGTGTACGGTTACCAGCATGGTGATCAAAGAGCACGAGGACTCGTGATTCGGGGCTTTGCTGTCCAGAAACATCTCGTCGACACCGGTCTCATCGACAAGTGCCTTTCGATGGAAGATGCTTCTGTGTGGATTGAGAACCCTCACCTCTATCCAGAAGAATTTCGGAGAAAGAAAGTATTTCTCTGGAAGTCTACTGATCTGAGCAGTGATGGTCTCCATATTGTCCCTTGCCTTGAATGGTTTGGCGGTCAGATTACCGTCACCAATGTTTGGCTCGGAGACATTTGGTGCGACACAAGGCTCGCTGCCGTAATGGCGGCTTGAGTGACAGCTGGACACATCGTCCAGCTTTTTTTATTTATGTATAATGTGCGTATGAAAATCATTGGCAACAAAAACGCCCTTCATACTCCTGAATTCCATAAAAAGAAATTAATAGAGAGGCGTATTCGCATCACTATTATTTCTTTGATTGTCTTAATTGTTGTAGTTGCCCCCATACTTCTTCTAAGAAACAAAAATTTTCAAGTAGTTAACTTGGAGATTAAAGGCAATGTGGTTACAAAGAGTGAAGAAATCCAGGCTATTGTCGATGAGGGATTATCTGGTAACTATCTTTGGGTTATCCCTCGTTCAAATTCTCTTTTATATCCAAAGAATGGAATTATTAAAAATCTTCTAGATAGAGAGCCGAGACTTTCTAAGGTAGAAATAAGTGCTCCGGATGTTAAGTCGATTGTAGTCAGTGTTTCTGAGAGGACCCCAACAGCTCTGTATTGCAAGGACATCACAAACACTTCTACGCCTGTGAGTTGTTACTTCATAGATGCAAACGGGTTTATTTTCTCAGAGGCTCCAGCATTTTCTGGGGGAGTCTATTTTGTTTATACTAGTGAACCACTACTTGATGCACCACTAAAGGTTCAATTCATGGAAGCGAAGAAATTTAAATTACTCGATGTATTCATAAAGAGTTTAGCAGACGCAGGTTTGTATCCAAAAGTTTTTGTCTTCAAAAAAGATGAATATCACCTCATCCTCTCGAACGGTGCAGATATAATGTGGAAGGAAAGTCAGAATCTAGATCAAATTCGGTCGAATCTCGTTTCTTTTGTTGAAGATGCCAGTTTTAGAAAGGATAAAAATAACTTGAGCAATATCCTATATATAGATTTGCGTTTTGGTAACAAAATATTCTATAAATACAAATAATGACTAATTTTTGGACCAAATTGCAGAAACCCTCGGCCAAAGCACGGGCGAGGCCAATTATGGTTCTTGCTCCTATGGCTGATGTCACCGATGTGGCTTTTAGGAGAATAATAGCTAAATATGGTAAGCCAGATGTTTTGTGGACCGAATTTGTGTCAGCAGACGGGTTAGTGCTCGCAGATAAGAAGGGTAAAAAGAAACTTTCAAAGGATTTAGAGTATTCAGAAGCTGAGAGGCCAATCGTGGCACAATTTTTTACTTCAATTCCAGAGCATATGGAGGAGGTGGCCAAGCTTGCAATGAAGCTTGGCTTTGATGGTGTAGATATAAATATGGGTTGCCCAGATAAGAGCATAGAGAAGCAGAAGGCTGGAGCAGCATTAATAAAAAACCCCAAATTAGCCAGAGAGCTTATAAAGGCAGCCAAACGTGGAGCAGGAAGTTTGCCTGTTTCTGTGAAGACTCGCGTGGGGTATAACAAGATAGAGATAGAAGAATGGCTACCAGAAATACTCAAGGAAGAACCAGCAGTGCTCATTGTCCATGCAAGGACTAGGAAAGAAATGTCCAAGGTGTCTGCACGGTGGGAATTTGTGAAGAGGGCAGTAGAAATCAGAAATGAGCTCGGAGTAAAAACTTTAATATTTGGAAACGGAGACGTGAGAGACCTAGAAGACGCAAGGATGAAAGCCAAGGAGACTGGGTGTGATGGGGTGATGCTCGGGCGAGCCATCTTTGGGAATCCATGGCTTTTCTCTGAGCACATTCCAACTCTTAAAGAGAAACTAAATGTCTTAGTTGAACACACAAAACTTTTTGAAAAACTTTTGGGTAAATATAAAAACTTCGCAGTGATGAAGAAACACTTTAAAGCGTATGTGAATGGATTCGATGGGGCACAAGATCTTAGAAATAAACTTATGAATACAAATTCAGCCAAAGAAGTGGAGAAAATTGTTAAAAATTACTTATCCACAGTTTCAAATTAATTACTTGCAAAGTTTTTTTGACGGGTGTAGATTATAAATTCCCCCCAACGGCCGTTGGAGGGAGGCGACCCACCCTTTCACCAGGGACAGTCGATGGTGTCAGTTCTTCGCTCCCGGATGCGTGACTGCTTTCGGGGGGACCTTCCGCCGTAGCGTTTCTGGCGCAGCGTAAGGTCAGCTGCACCGGCCACTTGAGCCCTTCCGCTCAGATTTAAGTGGTCAGCAGGACAACTCATGGTTCACCGGATGGTGGACAACATGGTGGGGGAAGGCCCGCTATCCCGGTCGCTTCGACGACCTGCGTTTCGGCCGAACTGCCCGATAGCGCTCCACGGCGAATCAGTGGATCGGACTCTCTCTTGGGTCAGGATCAGTACAACTCATGACTGACAACCTGGCCCAGGCGAGGGACCCCGATGCTCTACGAGCAAACACACACAGCCGCGACCGCAAGGTACGCGGTTATTTTTTATATACTTAACCTTTGACAAACTTAATTTTTTATGATAGTAAGAGTACAGAGCAGTTGTCCTTTTAGGCTACTTTTCAGGAGGTATTTCCATGCGCAAGATAAGATGGTTGCTGGGAGCGTTGGTGCTCGTCACTGCGTGTCAGCCTGACCGCTTGATCAGCATCAAGATCGACGACAGTTCGAGTCATCCTGGCTCAGGAACTGTGTTGGTCACCGGGGTGACCGTCACCTCGTCGCCGAACATCACTCTGTCGATCGGGGTGTCGTGCACAAACACGACGTCTCAGATTGTCGTCGCAGTTGCTCCGGCAAATGCGACGAACACCGCCGTCAGCTACACTGTCACGAGCCACGGCTCAGTGATGGTTAGCTCGACTGGTCTCGTCACCGCTCTCAAGGCGGGGACGGACACGGTGTACGTGACTTCGGTCGCTGACGCTTCGAAGAAGGCGTTCGTGGTAGTGACGGTGTCTGGCACCTCGTGTGCTTCAACGCCGGCTTGTCCGAACGGCTTCAGTTCTTGCAGTGGTGCACGATGGAGCGATGCGGGGATGACTCCGCAGGACACAACGTACACCTTCAGCCACAAGCGGCACGTGAAGGGTCTCACTTACATCCCGAGTGGTGTGAGTACCGAGATTCTTGTGCGTTCCGCGCTGGGTTGTGAGGCTGCGGCCAGCACGCCGCAAGTCATCGCGACATCGTTGGCGAACGTCTATGCGGTGGATGTGGAGCTGCAGGCAATCAATATCTGCAGCGACAGTACGGTCTTCAAGTTGAAGGCCGACTCGACGCAGAAGAAGGCGGTCCATGTGACCGTTGTCTCTGCTCCGGGTTCTGTCCGGCTCAATCCTCCGACGACAATCGGAGGTGTGGGTGCCACTGGCAAGTACACCTGCACAGTGAGTGGTTTGGCGGACTTGCGTTGCTGGTTCTATTCTACCAATCCGTTGGTAGTGTCCATCGTTCAGAAGGACACTACGTACACCGCTGCCACGTTCCCGTGGCCGGCAGGTGCAAACATCGGTGGTACGTACAAGAACCTCAGCGCTGGATCTGCGGGTATCTGCACCTTCAGTCCGAGCAATCCGGCCATCGCGGATTGCAAGAATCATGTAGTGTCGTCTGGCTCTGCCTTGATGGCCGGCTCGGGTCTCATGGCTCAAGCCGAACTTCAGGAATGGGCAGTGCCTGAGGTTCTAAGGGTTCTCACAAAACCCTAGCGGGTAACAACGGGCTAGCACCTTCGGGTCGCTAGCCTTTTTCTTTATCCAGAATGTTATATTTAATGAATTAATCCCGTTAGAAGTTTTGAGAATAATTTATTACATTTATAATTAACAAATGAATACTTCTAACGGGATGAAGATTATAGTGAAAGCTAAGGCTGGAGCAAAACTTGAGAAGATAGAACGAGTAGATCAGCCAAGTTTAAATTTTGATAATGAGAAGTTAAGTCTGCCAGTCTACAAAGTATGGGTACGAGAACCTGCTGTAGACGGCAAAGCCAATAAAGCCATCATAAGAGTACTATCAGAACATTTTAAAGTAGCACCATCGCTTATAACCCTCGTCTCTGGACAAATATCTAAGCAAAAGATTTTTGAAATAAGTTTATAGTGTAGAATAACTTTATGGAATTAATATTTATAGATACAGAAACCACCGGAGTAGATGTCACCACAGACAGATTGGTGCAAGTTTGTTATAGGGACTCTACGGGTATACACACAGAATATTTTAAACCACCGCTACCTATGTCTGTGAAGTCTATGAGCATCACTCACATCACTGATGCGATGCTCGAAGACAAGCCATCTTTCTCAGACAGTCAGATGAAAAAGGATTTAATATTTCTTTTATCATCAGGAATTTTTGTCGCTCACAATGCGAAGTTTGATATAGCTATGCTTGAGAAGGAAGGAGTGAAAGCTGGACAATATATTTGTACACTACGAGTAGCCAAGAATTTGGATATAGAAGGCGCTATCCCTGAATATAGTTTGCAGTATTTGCGTTATCACTTTGGGCTAAATGTCGAAGGTAACCCGCATGATGCAGAAGGAGATGTGAATGTCTTAGTGGCACTATTCAATAAACAACTAGAAGAAGTGATGAAGACTGTGCCAGATAGGGAAGAGGCTATTAAAAAAATGATTGAAATATCAAATACTCCATCATTATATAAAGTATTCAATTTTGGTAAACATAAGGATGAGAAGATAAAGGACGTAGCTGTTTCTGACCGCGGTTACCTAGAATGGCTCTTAAACCAAAAGCTCTCAGCAGGGGAAGAGGACGAAGATTGGATTTTTACTTTGAAGTTTTATCTTGGTAAATAACGGCTAATTATAGCCACGAAACAAGCTTGACAATTTGTCTAGTGTATGCTATCTTAGCTGGCAGACTCTAAATGTCGATCTTTGACATTAAGTTTATCTACTATCATCCCGTATCACCACGCAGTAAAACCAAAGGAGGTTTAAGTATGTATGCCTAGCAAAGGCGAAGCGACAACTCTGAAGGCGGTGGTACAAAAGGTCGTCGATGGCAAACACGGCTGCTATGCAGTTGCCACTTCAAGCAAAATTGAAGGATCCATTACGTTTTCGTTGGATCCGGACGTTTGGCAAGAAAAGGCAAAACCCCAAGAGGGTTACGAGGTTGTCCTTGGCGATATCAGGAAGAAGTCCGCTGGATGGCGGGCCCATTCCGCACGTTTCCTGAGGCCTGAAGATAAGGTCTCCAACAGCAGCAAAAAGCACTGAGCAAGGAGCCAACATGGCCGGAAGAATCAAACAGTTTCTTGTTGATCAGAAATTGATCACAGGAGACGGTACACAATCTGGAAGCGCAGTGAAAGCTGCGCCGACACAGACTGCAAGTGTCGCCTCGATGCCACGCCCTGTGGCTACGGTGGGTGTAGCCGACACTGAATACGTCGGTGCCCTCCGTGAAGCGATGACGAAGTCAACAGTGAATGGATTTCAGGAATTCCAAGATCAACTCGGAATCTTTGAATCCGTTCCTGGAATGGACGAACCGATGCGTTTCCGCACTGCTATCACAGCTCTCTCAAAGAGCTCTGGTATCAAGCGGGATCAAATCGTGAAGGCCTCCGAAGATCGTCTTCGGATTCTGGTCGCGGCGCGCGATGAATTCGCCCACACGATCGAGGAGCGTCGTAACCGAGAACTCGGCAGCAATGAGGCTGACTTGTCAGCCACTCGCGCCGAGATCGATACGAAGCGCAAGGAAATCCAGGAGCTTGAAGGCAAGCTCCAGCAACTCGAAGTCAAGAAGCAAACGATCAACCAGAAGCTCACAGCTGCAAGCACTGCTTTCGGCAATGCTTATGCGGTTGTGGAAGCGGAGGTCAGATCGTTTGTCTCGAAGCTCACGCAGTATCTCACCTAGCAACCAGCAAGGAGTATCACATGAGTGAAGTCCCAGCTGTTCAAGTTCCTCTTCCCCTGAAAAATTGGGTGAAGGGAACGAACGGTGCCATGGCAGTTCTGAGTCTCGGTGCTGGTGCGATGATCGCCTACCTGGCGCTCCCCACCATCATCACGCTCCTCACGAATACTGCCATCGCTCTTGGTTGGCTCGTGGTTGTCGGTGCCATCGTTGGCGCCGGCTTCCTGATTCTGCCCATCATCTTTCACCTGTGGCCGAAGATTCGGTACCAGCAGAAGGTGTGGGCACTCGCTATCGCTGAACAGATGGTCAAACGTGACCCTGTTCGGTGGTCGCAGATCTACATTGATGACCTCAAGAAGAAGGCGCAAGCCCTTCTTGGTGCCATCACTCAGGCAGTCAAGTCTCTGATGACGGCAAAGCGCAAGCGCGATGAGAACATCAAGCTTCGCGACGATGCTCGAGCGAAGGCCCAGGCCGCTTACAAGGCGGGCAACCAGGCCGAGGCTGTTCGGTGGGAACGCGCTGCCAAGCGCAAGGATGACGCCATCGCTCGTTCAGAGCGTTGGATTCAGATGCTCGAACTCATCGTTCGCGCTCTGAAGAAGCTGAGTTCAACCCTCGAGACCCGCATTGCGGATCAGGAGGATGAGCTCAAGTCCTACATCGACGAGTACGAGACGGCTCAGCAGGTTGAACCCGGCATTCGTGCCGGCATGAATGCGTTGGCTCCCGATGAAGACCTGCGTCACATCAAGGAGTCGGCTATCAAGGAAATGACATCCAAGGCTGATGGCATGTACGCCGAACTTGAGATGACGATGGAGGCTTTCCAGCCTATCATCTCTGCTCAGGATCTCGACGATGCCGCGGCATTCGAAAGGATGTCGAAGGCGTTTGCCCAGTGGGAAAAGGGCGTCGATTCGACGCTCCTCGGCCCTGGTGGCAAGCAGCAGCTCATCGCTGAAACGCTCGACCCGATGAATATCCTCAAGATCGAGGGTCCGCGTGGCGAGAAGATCCCTGTGGTCAAGGGAACGAGGGGAAGTTTCGACGATTTGATCGACCGGTAGTAGATAGACACATAGCGAAGTTAAGCATCCACAGCAAACACAGGAGCAACACAATGCAGTTCAACAACCGAAGGGGTTCAATCACCTTCAAGGGTGCGATGATCATGGCCGCATTCGGCTTCATCATCCTCGCCATCATCGGCTTCTTCGTCTACAAGACGGGTGGAGCCAGCAGGGTTTCCAGTGCCTTGAGCGACAGCCGCAACGGCACGCTCTCGAGCAAGGAGAAGAACAAGGTCATCCACGTCTGCGTCGTCACCTGGGGTGGCTACGCCGGCGGGCAGTATTTCAACGGCGGCTTCGAAGCGACGAAGGATTCGCGGTTCTACAAGGACTACGGCATCCTCGTTGACTTCCCGGTCATCGACAACTTCGATGCATCGCGCAAGTCGTATCAGTCGGGGGAGTGCAATCTCCTCTGGCAGACGGCCGATGCGTTCTCGACGGAAGTCGGGAACCTGCAGAAGGCTGGTTTTGACCCGCGTGTGCTGTTCCAGTCCGACTGGTCTCGCGGTGGTGACCTCGTTGTCGCCAAGCGTGGGATCAACTCGGTGAACGATCTGCGAGGGAAGACTGTCGCGGTGGGCTACGGCACACCGTCGCACACCTTCCTTCTTCGGATGCTCGAAGCCGCCGGCATGTCGGTCAACGACGTGAAGATCGTGCAGGTTCCGAGTGCTGTCGATGCGGCCACGGCTTTCAAGTCTGGCCAGGTCGATGCGGCAATCGTTTGGTCACCCGATGACCAGGATTGCCTCAAGACCATCCCGGGTTCCAAGATTCTCACTTCGACGCGTGAAGCGACTCACATCATCGCCGATATTTTCTTCGGTGAACAGAAGTGGGCCGATGAACACAAGAAGGAGTTGGATGGACTCGAGGAAGGGTGGTTCAAGGGTGCTGCGGAAGTAAACACGAATCCCGAAGCTTTTGAGCAGGCGGTCAAGATTTTGGCCGTTGGTCTCAAGCAGCCCGAGGATTTCATGCGTACTGCCATCCGCAACGCCCGACTCAGTACGTACGGGGACAACGTGAACTTCTTCAACCTCAATGGCAACGCCACTGGGGTGACGGGAGAGAAGTTGTACCTCGAGACAGGCCGGCTGTTCCAGGCGAGCACCGATCTCGTGAGTTCGCTCCCTCCGTGGCGCGAAATTACGAACCTCGACGCCCTGCGCTCCATCTCCCTCAAGGGGCCGGAGAACGCAGCTGAAGCTGAGGAACGGTATACGGTTGCTTCGGCGTCGGAGCGGAGAGCGGAAGCGCTTTCTGTGAAGCCGTTGCCGATCAACTTCGAGACGGGTTCGGCGACTCTCTCTGAGAACGCCAAGTCCTTGCTCGATCTCTTCGTGCCCACGCTCAATTCCTACAAGAATCGTGTGCGCATCGAAGGGAATACCGACAACAGCGGTTCTGCTGATGTGAATCGTCGGCTGTCGCTCGCTCGCGCGCGCGCAGCTCGCGATTATTTCGTCAACGAGTACCATTTCGATGTCAACAGGTTCATCGTCGAGGGCAACGGGCCGGATAAGCCCGTCGCCACGAACGATACGCCTGAGGGCATGGCGAAGAATCGTCGGTCGGAGTTCCAGCTCATTGGGAATCCGATCAAGTAGTTCTTTCTGTACTACACTCCGTAGTACGAGGGGTAGGGCTCTCGTAGTCCTACCCCTTTTTTCTCAAGAGCAGAAAAAGGAGTAAAGCAATGAGCATTGTCCTGAGGAGCAGACCAAGCTACAAAAGGGCAGTTATTGTCCAAGTAGTAGCTTATGGATTGTTTCTTTTTGGATGGTGGCTCGTAACTGCCGGGCTTGGATACATCAAACCCGGCATTCTGCCATCACCCACGAGTGTGATTACCTCGTTCATTGCACTGCCGATGACTCGGGAGTTTTGGTTGAGCATGCGTTTCTCGCTCCTCATTACCATAGTGAGTAGCATTGAAGCTCTTTGCATCACCATACCTCTCGGTCTACTCATCGGTTTGCATCCGGACGCGCGAGCAATTTTCGAGAAGCCACTTGCGGCCCTGAGGTACCTACCTCTGACCGCACTTCTCGGAGTGTTCATGACTTGGTTTGGCTACAAGGTGAACATGAAGGTTCAGTTCTTGACCCTCAGCATCCTCGTTTATTTTCTGCCAGCATTCGTGGCTCGAATAGACGCGGTGACGACTGGTCACCTGAACACCATCAAGACACTAGGGGCCAACAATTGGCAAACGATCAAGAAGGTCTACTGGCCTTCAACGATCGGTCAATTCTTCACCGACATGCGTGTGCTGTCTCCGATTGGATGGACCTACATCATTCTGGCTGAAACCATCAATCTCAACGATGGTGGCATTGGTCAGATGATTTTCTCTGCCAGCCGGAGGAGCCACATCGACGTCGCGTTTGCACTTCTGTTGCACATTGTCTGCATTGCGTTCATTCAAGACAAGGTGCTCATGTTTGCAGACAAAAAAATCTTCCCGTACAAGTACGTGGGAGGTGATCGATGATTACCAACATTCCGTTCTTCGATGATCCCAACAAGGCGAACATCGTGGAGCTCAAGAACATTCGTCAGGCATATCCAACGCCAGACGGTAAGGAAGTGGTGGTCATCGACGGGTTGAACCTCTTGATTGAGGACATCCCGAACCAAGGACAGTTCATTTCTCTCCTTGGGAAGTCCGGGTGTGGCAAGTCTACGGTCCTCAATTACATTGCGGGACTGCAGACTCCCACCAGTGGGGAGATTCTTCTCCACGGAGTTCCCAAGAAGGAGTCGGACGTCGTTGGGATGGTGTTCCAGCAGTACTCATCCTTCGAATGGATGTCAGTACTCGAAAACGTCATGCTACCTCTCGAATTCAAGGGCGTGCCCAAGAAGGAGAGCAGGGAGCGTGCCATGGCCATGATTGCGGAGGTCGGCCTTTCGGGGCACGAGCACAAGTATGCTCAGACACCGACGCTTTCAGGTGGTCAACTCCAGCGAGTCGCAATTGCTCGGAGTCTCGTTTCAAATCCGGACATCATCCTCATGGATGAGCCGTTCGGCGCACTCGATGCCGTCACGAGGCATCAGATTCAGATTCTGCTCGCGAAGCTCTGGGAGACCTACCAGTCGACCGTGATCTTCGTGACGCACTCTGAATCAGAGGCGGTGTTTCTTTCGGATCAGATCATGATCATGGCTCCCAATCCAGGGAGAATCATTCGTGAGATCAAGGTCGACCTGCCGTTCCACCGTGACAAGTCCACCAAGAGGACACCTCGCTTCACAGAACTTGTTCGTGAAGTAGAGGATTCTCTGGAGTTCTCAATCACTGCGAACGGATAGCTCTTTCTACTCTTGGGCAACCTCGAGTTTTGTACATTTTCAGCCGCATATTCGAAAGGGTATGCGGTTTTTTCTTTATCTAAAATTCTATAAACATTGACATTCAATGGCTAAATTGCTATAGTAATGCCAAGATTATGTATCAAAAGCGATCTTTCGGGCGCCCTAGTAGCTCTCGTTCATACAGCCCTCGACCCATGCAGCGTGGCCGACCTCAAAGCAGAGGACGAGCACCTCAAGGCCAACACCTCGATATCCGAAGCTTCATAAACAAAGCAGTGATCGTCGAAGAAGTTGATCATTTTATACCTGAACATGAATTCAGTGATTTTCTCATAGACGAAAAGCTTAAAAAAAATATTGCCACTAAGGGTTACATCGCTCCAACTTCTATCCAAGACAGAACCATTCCTCATATCCTTAAGGGTCAAGATGTGGTGGGTATAGCCAATACAGGTACAGGTAAGACAGCAGCATTTCTCATACCCCTAATAAACAAAATGATGAAGGATCCATCACAATCTGTTTTGATTGTGGTACCTACTCGTGAATTGGCCACTCAAATAAATGATGAATTAAAAGGTTTTGCCCCAGGCACCGGACTTTTCTCTGTAGTCTGTGTTGGAGGTACTCAAATGGGTCCACAACTTCGTGAACTAAAGTATAAAAATCACTTCATCATTGGTACTCCAGGGAGACTAAAAGATTTAATAGAAAGACGCGCTTTGGATTTATCCAAAACCACCTCAGTAGTTCTAGACGAAGCAGACAGAATGCTTGATATGGGATTCATGCCTGATATGAAATTCATCATGGGCCAAATGCCCGCTGAGAGACACACCTTATTTTTCTCTGCCACTATGTCCAAAGAGATAGAGAAACTTATCCACGAATTTTGCAGAGAACCGGTTTCAATTTCAGTAAAGACACAAGATACTTCAAAGAATGTTGACCAAGATATTGTGCGTATGAAAGCTGGGGAGGATAAACTTGTAGCTCTTGAGAATATTCTCAAACACGAAGGTTCAAATAAAGTTTTGATTTTTGGAAGGACTAAACACGGTGTAGAGAGATTGGCCAAAACACTTTCAACCCGAGGTTTCCTTGCAGACTCAATCCATGGGGACAAGAGCCAAGGACAGAGACAACGTGCCCTTGATGCTTTCAAAACCAATAAAATTAAAATTTTAGTGGCTACAGATGTGGCCGCCCGAGGGCTCGACATCCCTAAAGTTTCCCATGTTATCAACTATGACCTTCCTGCTACTTATGAAGATTATATCCATAGAATAGGCCGTACTGGTCGTGCAGGGGAGACAGGCAAAGCTCTCACTTTTGTCTAATTATCGTTCTGCTTATAGTTTTCTGGTACTATACATTATTATTATTTAGTTTAAAAAAATGAATTTACTCTTTATTATTGGTCGCATTATTTTAGGAGGTTATTTTCTTATGAATGCATATAATCACTTGTTCAAATCAGCTGGCCTAGTTGGTTATGCAGAATCTAAGAAAGTACCTACAGCCAAGACAGCAGTCATAGGTTCAGGTATCCTACTCCTATTAGGTGGTCTATCTATTCTTTTTGGTGTAAGCACAAACACAGGTATTGCCCTTCTTGTACTATTCTTAATACCTGTCAGCTTCATGATGCACGCTTTTTGGAAGGAGACAGATCCAATGAAAAAGATGGGGGAACAAGTAGCATTTACTAAAAATATGGCCATCCTCGGTGGTCTTCTTATGCTTCTCTCTCTAGCTACTCCTTGGGCAAACTCTCTTAGTTAATTCTCTCTGGTTTAGTATCGTGTGAGAACTGAAGGCTGTTCCTTATAGGGACAGCTTTTATTATTTCTAAAATTTCATCGTGGTTATCTGTAATGGTGAAAAGATCCATATCCTCTCGTTCAATAGTGCCTCGACTTAGAAGCTCATCCTTTATGAATTTTTCTACACTCAACCAATAATCACTACCAACACAAATTATTGGTACTCCTTCTATTTTTCTAGTTTGGATGAGGGTAATAATCTCAAAAAATTCATCCAAGGTACCAAATCCTCCGGGGTAGAAAATAAATGCCTCAGCAGAGAAGGAGAGTAAAACTTTCCTGACGAAGAAATAATAACAATCATATTCTTTAGAAATGAACTTATTGATTACTTGTTCATGAGGTAGTTTGATTGTAATCCCCAATGAAGTACCACCAACTTCTTGAGCTCCACGATTGGCTGCTTCCATAATCCCAGGTCCTCCTCCAGAAGCCACAGAATATCCAAGCTCTTTGGCTATGCGTCCGGAAAGTATCCGAGCGCTCTTATAGTATTCGTTCTGTTCTGTAAATTGATTAGAACCAAAGAAGGTCACTGATTTTGGATGTTTCTCAAGGAATTCAAATCCCCAAATAAACTCTTTGGTAATTTCTGATACTCTCTCGTGCGCCACTTTGTGTATCTCTGTTTTGCTTAATGTATATACGTTGTTATCTTTATTCATAGGATTATCTTACCACAAGGGGATAGACTACTTTCCCCCGAGTCACCAGCGGGTTATACTTGTATCATGAAAAAAATGAACAGAAATGAGTGGATCGCTGTAGCTGTATCCCTCGCCTTTATCACATATATGTTTGCAGGAAGTTTAATAGTAAATTTGTTTAATCCACAACAAGCAATGAATACCCAAACAGGAGTACAAGTTCAGGATTTGGTGGTTGGTCAAGGGGCCACAGCTGAAGCAGGAGACAATGTGACTGTACATTATGTAGGGACATTGGATAACGGCAAAGTTTTCGATAGTTCTATTGATAGAGGTACACCATTCACCTTTACTCTGGGGATTGGACAAGTTATTAAGGGTTGGGATGTGGGTGTGGCTGGGATGAAGGTTGGGGGCAAGAGAAAGCTTGTTATTTCTCCTGAATTTGGTTATGGAGCACAAACAGTTGGACCCATACCAGCAAACTCCGCTTTGATTTTTGAGGTACAGCTCCTTGATGTGAAGAAGGCAGTAAAATAATCTAAGAACATGGAGATAAATATAGACAATCTCCACCACGCATATTTACTCGAAGGTGACACAGATACAGGTGTCACTTTTGTGTATGGATTACTTGAAAGGTTAGGTATTTCTTCAATACAAAATCCGGATTTGCATATCTACAGCAATGATTCGTTCACCATAGACGAAGCAAGGAAACTTGCGGACAAGGCTCAAGGTAAGGCTTTTGGTTCAAAGAAAATATTCATCATTTCTTCTCCAAAATTTTCTCTCCAAGCTCAGAATGCACTGCTCAAAACATTTGAAGAGCCATTTGAGAACACTCATTTCTTTATTGTGCTCAGTAGTAGGGAATTGCTTATACCCACATTGTTATCAAGACTAGAAATCCACAGATTAGAGGCTTCGGATGAAAAAGATATAAATGCTAGGAAGTTTTTGGATATGAACACAAAGGAGCGAATGAACCTCATAAAGAAATTTGTTGATAATGAAAAACCACTTTCACCATTTCTAGATTCACTGATGCTAGAACTTAGAAAGAATGCTGATAATAAAGAATTAGAAAAAGTCTTTAATGTTCGCAAGTATTCCGACGATCCAAGCGCCATGAGCCGCCTCATCCTCGAACACCTTGCATTAGTTTTAAAATAAAAAACCACTCACGGAAGCGTAAGCGGCTTCTGCGAGCGGGTGGGTGATTCGTCTATCTATCCATGCAAAGCAATGATTAATAAAGCAGCTCCGGCAATGGCAGCTGTATCGGTCAACCATGCTGTAGAATCTTTGGCTCTTGAATCGGGGTCGAAAGTGAACCAGTTCACTACCCCAGAGAAGCCACCAACAGCAACCATTGTCCACGATGTGTGTAGATACGGCTCATGAACACGAAGTGCAATGGGGATTAACAGTACGCAACCAAGAATCTGCAACATCGAACAGATGAGCCGAAGTACAAATATTTTCCTTTCCATATGACCTGGCATATGCCGAGTGAGGGTTGGAATACTTACTTCGAATGATGGTGTTCTGCAACTAAACTACATATATTTATCTGTTTTGTCAATGTAGCTTGAGCAACATCCGATGTTGCTCACTTTTTACAGATTAAAAGACGTGGTAATATTGACCCATGGCATACAATTTTACTAATTTTAAGACAGCTTCAGAAGCGACTTTGGAGTGGTTGAAGAAAGAATACACTGGTCTCCGTACTGGTCGCTCTACTCCTACAATCCTTGATGTAGTGACTGTGGATGTTTATGGCTCTAAAATGGCTATTAATCAGGTAGCCAATGTCACCGTAGAAGATGCGAAGACCTTGCGTATTACTCCATGGGACAAAACAGTCACTCCATCCATAGACAGTGCCATACGCGAGTCAAATCTAGGTTTATCTGTTTCTGTGGATGATAAGGGTCTCCGCATCGCTTTCCCAGAATTAACTGCTGATCGTCGAACGGACCTCATAAAGATTTCTAAACAAAAATTAGAAGAGGCTCGTATTCGTATCCGTGGAGAGAGACAGAAAGTATTGAGTGATTTAGATAAAGGAGAGATGCCCGAAGATGAACAGACAAGGACAAAGAATGAACTTCAAAAGCATGTAGATGAGACCAACAGAAAACTCGATGAATTAGCAGCTAAGAAAGAGAAGGAAATCTCAGAATGATAGCCATTATATATTTTCTGATTATCTTGAGCGTACTAGTTTTTGTGCATGAACTAGGTCATTTTTTAGTGGCAAAGTATTTTGATATTCGTGTAGACGAATTTGGCATAGGTTATCCTCCAAGAGCTAAAAAATTATTTAGTTGGAGGGGGACAGACTTTACTCTTAACTGGCTACCATTCGGAGGTTTTGTGAAAATTTTTGGAGAGAATCCAAGCGAGGCAGATAACATAGAAGTTGAACAGGTCAAAAACAGTTTTGCATCCAAAAACAGAGGTATACAAGCCAGTGTTCTAGTATCAGGTGTTGTTTTTAATTTTCTGTTTGCTTGGTTATTAATTTCAATAGGATTTATGAGTGGCATGCCAGCTCCATTAGGGATGAATTTGCCTATCACTAATCCAAAAACTGTTATAACTGAAGTGATGCCTGGTTCACCAGCAGAGATAGCCGGACTAAAATCAGGGGACGTTATTCTTGGTGTGAATAGAGAAAATAAAATCAGTGAATTGGATCCAGAAAAACTCTCGAACTTTATTGGTTCATCAAAAGAGCCGATTAATATTTCTATTAAAAGGGGTAAAGAAGAATTTACCAAAACAATCAATACTAGTGAGGCAATCGTTTCAGATAGAGTGGCCATTGGGGTGGCTATGGAAACAATGGGGAGTGTTTATCTGGGCCCTAGTAGAGCCATTATTGAGGGATTTAAGGTGACTTCGGATTTAACATTATTAACTGCAGAGTCTTTGGGGGTATTTATAAAACAAATTTTTATTGGGCATGCTGATTTTTCTCAAGTGACCGGCCCAGTAGGTCTCGTGGGTATGGTGGGCAATGTTGAAGCACTTGGTTTTATTTATATTTTGTCTTTTGTAGCTTTAATCTCTATTAATCTGTCGATTGTTAATCTCTTGCCGATTCCCGCACTCGATGGAGGGAGATTATTAATCGTATGCATCGAGGCCATTCGCAGAAAAAATATTTCTCCAAGGATATTTAATATTGCCAACACAGTGAGCTTTGCTTTTCTCCTTTTGCTCATGTTGATAATCACCTTTAGGGATGTGGTAAAGCTGGTATAATAAGTCTATGGGAAAAGAAGAACTATTTGATGAAGTAGAATCACAAGAAAGAACTCCATCTCAGGAAGAAATGGACGCCTATGTAGAGATGGAGAATTTATTTTTGCGCAGACACTTGGCCGAGATGCGCATTAATCCTTCTATAGACAGACAGCCAGCCATAGATGATTGGATGAGGATTTACTCTGGAGCTTTCCAGATTGCTTTTAGTAATTTAGTCAGAAAAAATGAAGGTTTTATAAGGAGATGTCAGACCGGAGTAGAGAACACTAATGTCTTAGAAGAAATTGAAGCTGAGTTTAAGAAAGTAAAGAAAACTGAGGGTTTAGAATAAATAAAGTTTGACCGAATATGGGGCTTTGTTTTAAAGCTTTTTTTCTTTATAATAGGCAAATGCGACAGAGCCAACTATTTACAAGGACTAGAAAAGAAGCCCCAAAGGACGAAGTATCCAAAAATGCAGAACTTCTTATTCGTGGAGGTTTTATCCACAAAGAGATGGCCGGAGTTTATTCTTATCTACCCTTGGGTTTAAGAGTGATAAAAAATATTGAGAAGATAATTAGAGAAGAAATGAATGCCATAGGAGGAATAGAAATGAAAACTTCTATTCTTCAAAACAAAGAAGTGTGGGAGAAGTCGAACAGATGGGACGATGCAGTGGTTGATAATTGGTTTAAAACAAAATTAAAAAATGGAGGTGAGATTGGTTTGTCATTCACTAACGAAGAGGCATATTCAAATATATTAAAACAGTACATACATTCATATAAGGATTTACCGGCTTATCCATACGATTTTAAGGAGATATTCAGAAATGAAGCCAGGAGCAAATCCGGCATTATGAGAGGTCGTGAATTTTATTGGAAAGCACTGTACTCGTTCTCAAAGGATGAAGCAGAACACAATAAGTTTTATGAAGAATCTAAGAAAGCTTATAAGAAAATTTTTACTCGTGCTGGCATAGGAGAGAAGACATACTTAACCTTTGCATCTGGTGGTACATTCTCTAAATTTTCTCATGAATTCCAAACCATAGCTGAGGCAGGAGAAGATACTATTTACCTTTCAAAGAAACATAATCTAGCCATAAACAAGGAAGTTTTCAATGATGATGTTTTGAAGGAACTTGGTATCTCCAGGGAAGAAGTTGAAGAAACAAAGGCCATAGAAGTTGGGAACATCTTTACACTAGGGACAAAGTTCTCAGAACCATTTGATTTAAGTTATAAGAACGAAAAAGGCGAGGAAAAGCTTGTTTTTATGGGCTCTTATGGGATAGGTCTTGGTCGATTGATGGGCACAATAGTGGAACTTTTATCAGATGAAAAGGGCATTATTTGGCCCAAGGAAGTGGCTCCCTTTAGAGTCCACCTCCTAACTTTGAGTAATGATGAGAAGATAAAGGAATTAGGAGATGAGATCTATAAAACTCTTGCCTCAAATAATGTTGAAGTTCTTTATGATGATAGAGATTTAAGGGCGGGTGAAAAGTTTGCAGATGCAGATCTCATTGGTATACCAAATTCAATAGTCATAGGAAACAAAACTATTGAATCTGGTATGTATGAATTGAAAGATAGACTGACAGGAGAGATGAAATTGGTTTCTTTGGAGCACCTTATAACAGCACTCAAGTAATGAAAAAATATTTTAACAAAAACAGGTGGAGCAGAATGCTCTCCAATGATATTGGTATCGATTTAGGCACAGCCAACACACTTGTCTATGTTCGAGGTATGGGCATCATTATCAACGAACCATCAGTAGTGGCGGTGAATATCAAGACTGGTCAAGTGGTGGCAGTGGGCAAGGATGCGAAAGAAATGCTCGGTAGAACCCCAAACCACATCCAAGCAGTTAGACCACTTGTAGATGGAGTGATCTCAGACTTTGAGATAACTGAAGAAATGATTTCCTATTTTATAAATCAAGCTCAAGAAAAATCTAGGAAGATGTTCGGACCAAGAGTAGTGGTGGGGGTGCCATCAGGTATTACAAACGTAGAAATCCGAGCTGTCAGAGATGCGACCAAAAACGCAGGAGCTGGTGAAGTATATATAGTAGAGGAACCGATGGCCGCAGCTATAGGGATGAGATTGCCTATAAACGAACCAGTGGGGAATATGGTTATAGATATTGGTGGAGGAACCGCAGATATTGCAGTACTTTCTCTTGGAGGAGTGGTTCGCACAAAAAATCTTCGTATCGCTGGAGACAGATTTAATAATGACATCATCGCTTATATCAGAAATCAGTTCAAAATCTTAATTGGTGAAAAGACTGCAGAATTGGTTAAGCACAACATTGGTTCATTAATCCCAGGTAATGTCTCACTAGAAGCCAAGATAAAAGGTCGAGACCTCATCACTGGTTTACCTAGAGAAGTGATAGTGACTGACACAGATATCAGAGAAGCCCTTTCACCATCTATTGAAGCCTTAGTAGAAGCAGTGAGAGAAGTGTTGGAGATGACTCCACCAGAAATCTTGGCTGACATTATGCAAAGAGGGATTTACTTGGCTGGAGGCGGAGCATTGCTCAAAGGTCTAAAGGAATTATTATCAGAAGAAGTAAATATTCCTGTTCATGTTTGCGCTGATCCATTGACTGCAGTAGCTAGGGGTACGGGGATAATTCTTGAAGATATAGAATTTCATAATGATGTATTAATAGAAAATGAAGACTCTTTACCACCAAAAAAATAGGATTAGAAGTATATATAGAAACAAAGTAATCTTTATTCTTTCTTTATTTTTTGTTTGTGCTGTGTTTTTTTCTTTTTTGGATGGTGGAGTGATACGAACAGTTACCCCAGCTTGGTTAGCTGAAAACTTTGTGGTTCAAGGGTTCTCTAATTTTTTTAACCTTGTTCATTCCAAGCAGTTTTTGATTAATGAGAACAACACCCTAAGAGCACGAATCGCTTCAGATGAATTAGCTCTTAGTGCATATGGGGGATTAGAAAACCAAAATAATTTACTATTAGAAACATACGGCAGGGGTCAAAGAAATAACTATATTGCAGCCACAGTTTTGGTGAGACCTCCTAAAACTATTTTTGATTCTATTATTGTTGACGCAGGAAGCAACCAGAACGTTAGAGTAGACAATCTAGTTTTAGTTCCAGAAGGTGCGGTCATAGGGATAGTTTCAGAAGTCTTTTCCAATAATGCTCGAGTGAAGCTTTTTTCTACTAGTGGTGAAGAAACTCCAGCCATTTTAGAAAGAGGCAATGTTTCAATAGACTTGAGAGGTATGGGTGGGGGAACTTTTGAAGCTAGTGTCCCTAGAATCACAGAAGTAGTAGTGGGAGACAGAATTTTATCTGCGCATATTCATGGGGCACTTTTAGGTGTAGTAGAAGATGTGGAAATGTCTCCAACTGACTCGTTTAAAAGAGTTCTAATTAGAAGTGTTGTGAATATTTTTAATATTCACTTTGTCAGTATTTCAAATGAATAAAAGGTTATTACTATCTCTAGGTTTACTATTTTTGATTTTATTCACTCCATATTATTTGTATTTACTGGCTTTAGTATTGGTTACTATTTTTGTCCCATTTTATTGGGAATCAATATTTTTGGGTTTTCTCATAGATTGTTTATATGGTCCATATTCTCATGTAGCTTTTTCATTTAGGTTCCCGGTTGGCTTCACTGCGTTTATTTTAGTTATTTTATTATTGCCCATAAGGGAACGGTTGAGATTTTATAATGTATAACAGATTATTTAGAAAAATAAGAAAAAGTATCACCAGGAAATACAAAGATATTGATCCTGAAGATATTTTCCTAGATTCAACTAACTTACCTGGTTTTACTATTAATAGATTTGAAGGTCGGATAGAAAAGCCTATTTCTTCTGTTACTTTCTTATTGATGAAAGGAGCTTTGGTTTTGCTACTAGCTTTCTTTTTTGTAAGGTTGTGGAATCTAAATGTGATAAATGGTGAAAATTTTAATAAAATTTCAGAGAATAATCGTTTGGCCCACACCTTAATATTTGCTAATAGGGGTGTAGTTTATGACAGGAACAAAGTTGAATTGGCCACAAATGCCATAAAGGAAGGTAAAACAGATTTTGCAGAGAGATTGTATGCACCCATAGACGGTTTGTCTCATGTGGTTGGTTATGTGAAGTATCCTTCTAAGGATTCCTCAGGCTTTTATTATGAAGAAGAATATAGGGGTCAATCGGGAGTAGAGAAGACATATAACAGTATTTTGGCCGGAACGAATGGTCTAAAGATAACTGAGACGGACGCTCTCGGTCATGTGACATCAGAAAGTGTAGTTCGTAAACCAGAAGATGGTCAAGATTTAATTCTTTCTATAGATGCGAGGTTAAATGCAGAACTTTATAAAGCTATGAAGGATATTAAAGAGACCAGAGGCTTTACTGGTGGAGCCGGAGCAATTATGGATGTTAATTCAGGAGAAATATTGGCTCTTTCAAGTTTTCCTGGGTTTGATCAAAATTTAGTGACTCGTGGTGAAGACAAAAAAGAGATTTCCAGATTGCTCACATCTAAAGACAAACCTTTCTTGGACAGAGCAGTCAGTGGTCTTTATACTCCAGGTTCTATAGTCAAACCCATTATGGCTTTAGCTGCTTTAAACGAAAATGTTATTTCTCCTGATAAGCAAATACTTTCTACAGGGACACTGTTGGTACCCAACCCATATGATAAGACTAAGCCATCGATTTTTAAGGACTGGAGAATAAATGGTTGGACTGATATGAGGGAAGCGCTCGCAGTTTCTTCCGATATTTATTTTTATGTAGTGGGTGGCGGTTTTGAGGGACAAAAAGGTTTAGGTATAAACAACATTGATAGATATTTTGAAATGTTTGGAATGACAGAAAAGACAGGTATTGATCTCCCTGGTGAAAATGAAGGAGTGATTCCCAGTCCAGAATGGAAAAAAGAGAATTTTGATGGAGAACCTTGGAGACTCGGAGACACATATATTACTTCTATCGGCCAATATGGCACTCAGGTCACACTTCTAGAGGCTCTCAGATGGACTGCGTCTATAGCTAACAAAGGCACACTACTAATACCTTCTGTAGTTTTAGGTGGCAAGTCTCCAAACTCAAGAGTTTTTAGAACCATTGATTTACCAGACAATGTTTGGAAAGTTGTTCAAGAAGGAATGAAGCAAGGTGTAGAAACAGGCATAGTTAGCGCCCTCAAAACTCCTGCAGTGGCTGTGGCAGCGAAGACTGGGACAGCCGAACTCGGAGCTTCCAAGAATAGAGTAAACTCGTGGTCAGTTGGATTTTTTCCATTTGAACACCCCCATTATGCATTTGCAGTTTTAATGGAGAATGGTCCAGCAGACAATCCAGTCGGAGCTACTTATGCGATGCAAGAGCTGTTAAATTGGATGATTTTGAATACTCCAGAATACACAAAATAGGAGGTTGCTTTTTAGGTCCGTTTGGCGTAGTATGTGTCCCCATAATCGTTTCCAACAACCAACATGCACAAAGACAAGGAGTATCTAACAGAAGCAAAATTTAACGAATTTAAAGCTGAACTAGAAGAGCTAAGAACTAAGAAACGCAAGGAGATTGCTGAGGCTTTAGAATTTGCAAAATCTCTCGGTGACCTTTCAGAAAATGCAGAATATCATGATGCCCGTGACATGCAGGCTCGTGTTGAAGACAGAATCAATCACTTAGAAGCACTTCTAAAAAATGCTTCTATAGTTGAAAGCCATGACACTCATTCAGTTTCTGTAGGTTCAACAATTACTCTTTCAAGAAATGGAGATAAAGAAACAAAAGTTTATACGATTGTTGGGGCAGAAGAGTCAGATGTATCCAAAGGTAAAATTTCTGTCCGCTCACCACTCGGTGTAGCTGTTTTAGACAAAAAGAAAGGTGATACCTTTACCTTCAAAACTCCTGGGGGGACTGTGAACTATAAGGTTATTGATATAAAATAGAGGCATGGCCTCCATCGAAGAAATCCAAGAAGCACGCTTAGGCAAGCTTCAATTATTAAAGGATAAAGGCATTAATCCTTATCCAATTGTTTCTCACCAAGACTTTACTAATCTAGTCGCAGTCGAAGATTTTGATTCGATTTCTTCTTCAGGAAAATCTATTTTTATGGTGGGGAGAATTTTGTCTCTCCGTGCTCAGGGCAAAATTATTTTCATCACCTTTGATGATGGGACGAGTAAGTTTCAAGCGCTTTTAAAATCTGGAGAACCTCTCCCAGAAGAGACATTTGATTTATTTGAACAAGCATTCGACATAGGCGATTTTGTGGAGATAAAGGGAACATTATTCAAGACTAAAAGAGATGAGAAAACTATCCTCGCTGAAGATGTGCAGATGCTCTCTAAGTCTCTCCGCCCTCTACCCGAGAAATGGAGTGGTCTACAGGATCCAGAAGAAAGATTTAGAAAAAGATATTTAGACATAATTTCAAATCCAGAACTCAGAGCAGTTTTCCAAAGGAAAGCCAAGTTCTGGAACACCATTCGAGAGTATATGCTTTCAAAGAATTTCCTAGAAGTTGAAACTCCTGTTTTGGAGAACACTACTGGTGGAGCAGAAGCGCGTCCATTTATTACTCACCACAATGCTCTTGATATAGATGTTTATCTCCGTATTTCAGCTGGAGAGCTATGGCAGAAAAAGTTATTGGTAGCTGGTTTCCCTAGGACTTTTGAGATAGGAAGAATTTTTAGAAATGAAGGTATCTCTAATGAGCACCTTCAGGACTACACTCAACTAGAATACTACATGGCTTATGCTGATTATGAGGAAGGTATGAAGATGACCAAGGAGCTCTACAGATTAATCGCTGACAAAGTTTTTGGCACCACCAAATTCACTATTAGAGGTATGGAAGTTGATTTGGCCAAAGAATGGGAAGTCTATGATTTTTGTACTGTTATTAAAGAAAAATTTGATATAAATCCACTAAATACAACAGAGCAAGAAGTTTTGGCCGTTTTGGATAAAAATAATATAGAGAGAGAAAAAGACACAAACATAGAGAGGGGAATCGATTTGCTTTGGAAGAGTTTAAGGAAGACTATCGCTGGTCCAGGATTCCTCATAGGTGTGCCAGTATCAATGGAGCCTCTAGCCAAGAAAAACAGAAATAATTCAAACACTGTAGAAAGGTTTCAAGTCATCCTTGCTGGTAGTGAGATGGGTAAGGGCTTTAGTGAATTGAATGACCCTGTTGATCAAAAAGAAAGATTTATGAACCAGCAAGCCAAACGTGATGCAGGAGATGATGAAGCGCAGATGGCAGATATGGAATACGTTGAAGCACTAGAGTATGCGATGCCTCCAGCATTTGGTTTCGGACTTTCAGAAAGATTGTTTAGTTTCCTTATGGACATGTCAGTACGAGAGACACAACTTTTTCCTCTAATGAGGCCTAAAAATAAAGGAAATTCTGAAATTGACAAATAGGGTAGTTGTGTGCTATAATAGAAAAAGATAACGCTCTTGGACAAACTTGTCCGAACAACACTTTTGCCCGAGGAGGGCATGTGAACATTCAAAACACTTTCTTCATGCTCATCGCGCTACTCGTACCGCTTGCGGTCGAGGCGCAGAAGGACACCACGAAATTCGAGCCGTATACGTTTGTCTGGCTAGAAGGTCAGGCAGCCGTGCCGAAGTCTGAACTTGGACTGAAGAAGCCGGTGATTCAACAGAGTGTCTCAACACTCACGTTCGGTCACCAAGCTTCACAAGGAGTCGGTGTGGTCGCCACTCTGGCTCATGCTAACACTCTCGACTCCGAGGCATGGAACGAAGTGACTCTGACTTGGTCCGTCGCGACGAAGTCTGGACTGTCAGTTTCTGCTGGTCCGGCTATCGAACAAGTGGGCAAGGTCTACCACAATCGCGGTCGTGTGAATTTCTTCTATGACCATGAGGCGAGTGCGAGCTTCCTCTACGGTCAGCTCGACGCTGGTCAGGGTACGAGTTGGTGGTGGGTCGACGGCGCCATTTTCATTAAGAAGTTTGTTGGAGTTGGCGTGCTTGCCCAGATGCCTGACCTTGGTGTTGGCCCGAAGCTTGAACTTCGAATGGGGAATCACGTTTCCATTTGGGGGGCGGGACTTCGTCAGCCAGATACCAAGGTTGAGTACGGGGTCTTCGGACTCCGACTCAAGTACGACAAGTAGTGACCAACACTCGGTGTTGGTCAAGGCGCATACCATCCAGGTATGCGCTATTTTCATATATTTATAGGGTTAAATTAAAGCTTGACAAATTATATATAATTTGCTATAGTATGTTTAGTTTAGATGTACATTCCACGAGGCATAGGCCTCACTACTACGAGGTACACGCAATGCGCAAGCACGCACTGATGTTCGTCCTACTCGCGGTTCTGCTGCCGGTTGACCTCTTCGGTCAGAACCGCATCAGTTCGGTGAGTCTCGGCTCCGGCCAGGACGCCATCTCGAGCGGCATGACCGGTATCCTCCGGTTCGAGTCGAAGGACAAGAAGCTCTTCGGCGAATTCGCTGCTCAGCATGAGCAGGCGTGGTTCGCTATCGGGCGGCAGCTCAACGGTCGAGTCAGTGGCTTCGTTGCCGGTGACGTCGGACATTTCCAGGGTGCGCCCTGGTATGGTCCGTACGTCTCACTCTCGACTCCGCTCTTGAAGATCGGGAACAAGGATCTCTCCATTAGCACTCTGCAGTGGCCCGCGATCTTCGTCTCCAACCCTTCGAGCAAGACCGGTCAGAAGCTCAACGGGTTCATCGAGCACGTGGGCTATCTGTCCTCGTTCAGCCTGACGCTCGGTCCGGTGTCCTTGAACCATGCGATGCTCCACTTCCTGAACGATCCCTGGAATTCGCTTCCGGGTGCGTCGATCACACTGCCCATCACGGGTGAGGTGAGCGGAACGACTTCGTACACTCGCAACGTGAACGGGAAGTTCGACATGTACTTCATGGGAGTCAGCTGGACTCCGTCGAGTAAGTAGTTCTGCTTCCTAGCCCCACAGATTAGCTTCGGCTTCTGTCGGGGCTTTTCTGTTTCAAAATTCCGATACAAAAATGGGGGAATGACAAGTGGAAAAGTGGATAACTAAGGTAGTAGAGTGGATGCATGTGGGATACAATATCTATCAGGTGGGAGAAAGTGGGAAATTTAATATTTGTTATTTAACATGTTCATTGGCGAATACACACATACAGTCGATGAGAAAAAAAGAATCTCATTACCATCCAAGTTCAAAAAAGAACTTGGAGACAAAGTGGTAGTCACCAGAGGACTTGATAACTGTCTTTTCCTTTTCACTCACAAATCGTGGACAATCATTTCTAAGGAAGTGGGCAAGCTCGACATGAAGCAAGCAGATGCCAGAGGATTCGCTCGCTTTATGTTTGGAGGGGCGCTCGAGATAGATGTGGATTCTATGGGTCGCATACTCATCCCAGATTATTTGAAAGAGTTTGCAGACCTCAAGAGTCCCGTCGTCTTCGCTGGCCTCAATGACCGAATCGAAATCTGGAATGAGAAGCGTTGGAAGGAATACAATAAACGCATTGAATCCGAAGTCGAAGGTTTAGCCGAAAAGCTCAGCAACATAGGAGTGAGATAATATGGCCCACATTTCAGTTCTTTTACATGAATCAGTAGAAAATCTAGACCTTAAAGAAGGAGAAATTTTTCTTGATGGCACTCTTGGTGCAGGTGGCCACTCGGCCCTTGTAGCAAAAACACTCGGAGAAGATGTAGAGATTATTGGTCTTGATAGAGATCCTGAAGCAATAAAAAGAAGTGAGGAGAGATTGCGGACTCTCACCACTAATGCATATCTGCGTAATGAAAGCTTTAGGAATCTTGATCAAGTTTTGTTTTCTCTAGGTGTCTCTGGTGTTGATGCAATCCTCTTTGACCTTGGTATTTCGTCCGATCAGCTCGATGCAGAAGGTAGAGGATTTTCCTTTCAGAGAGATGAACCACTAGACATGTCTATGTCTAAGGATAGTAAGGGCTTTAATGCAAAGGTGATTCTAAACACTTTTGATGAAGAAGCACTAGAGCTGATCCTTCGTGGCTTCGGAGAAGAAAAATTCTCTCGTCGTATAGCCAAGGAAATCATCCAAAGAAGGGAGACAAAGCCATTTGAGACTACGTTTGAACTAGTAGAAGCGGTACGCGCTGCCACGCCATCCGTCTACCATCGCGGGAAACTCCACCCTGCGACACGTACGTTTCAAGCCTTACGCATTGCCACCAACGAAGAATTAACTGCCCTAGAAGAAGGTTTAGAGAAAGGTTTCGAGCATCTAAACGTTGGTGGAAGGTTTGTGGTCATCTCATTTCACAGTCTAGAGGACAGGATAGTCAAACAATTTTTCAAGAAAGTTGTTGATGAGGAGAGAGCCAAGATGATTACAAAAAAACCAATTGAACCAACTCTCATGGAGATAAAAGAGAACCCACGTTCTAGGAGTGCCAAATTAAGAGTGATAGAAAAAATTATTTAATAAGAATGTACA
Source organism: Minisyncoccia bacterium (assembly GCA_049304015.1). Classification (GTDB taxonomy): domain Bacteria; phylum Patescibacteriota; class Minisyncoccia; order Phycocordibacterales; family Zambryskibacteraceae; genus JAIFWN01. The sequence goes on from JBAQNS010000016.1 coordinate 54,027, forward strand.
TTACAAAAACACTTTCATACGATACCCGCGCAAGAGCCTTTTGGACCCTTGTAGTTTTGTCCATTCTATCTTTGGTGGTTTATATTTTTGCCATTAATGCCACCATCAGAAACACTGTCACCAGACAGAATTTAGAGAACGAAGTAGCTACCATTTCTACTCAACTTGGAGATTTAGAATTTTCATACATCGCTTTAAAAAATAGAGTTTCTTTGGATTTGGCTTATACTCGAGGGTTCAAAAATGTTTCCTCAGCACAATATATATCAAGAGGAGAGTCTAGATCTTTGACTATGAATGTAACCTCTCTATCTGGCACAATAAGTAGATAACTATGAAAGAGACCCAAACGCGTCTCCGTTTACTTTCCATAAGTATTATTCTCGTGGCCCTAGTACTCATAGGGAAGCTTTATTTCGTGCAAATAATTAATGGTCAGACTTATAAAGATAAAGCCGATCGACAGTATGTGGCTGGAGTAAATTTCTTTGATAGAGGCTCTGTTTATTTCAGTTCTAAAGATGGTGGGGTTGTACCAGCCGCATCCTTAAAGACTGGTTATACTTTGGCTATAAATCCTGTTATTTTAGCTACCAATGCTGATCAAAATAATGTTTATGAAAAGATAAACACCATCACTCCAATAGACAAGACGGTATTTTTTGAGAAGTTATTTAAAAAAAGTGATCCATATGAAGAACTTACAAATAAATTGCCCATAGACGTGGCAGACAAAATACAAGCCTTGAATATCAAGGGTGTTTCTGTTTATAAAGATAAGTGGCGTATATATCCTGGTAACTCTATGTCTGCACATACTATTGGATTCATTAGCTACAAGGGTGACAAATTGACTGGGAGTTATGGATTAGAGAGATTTTATGAGAACGTTCTAATGCGCAGTGGTGATGAAGCTTTTGTGAACTTTTTTGCAGAAGTTTTTTCTAATATTAGGAAAAGCGTTACCCCCGGTGAAAGTCCAGAAGGAGATATAGTGACCACCATCGAGCCAACGGTAGAAGCTTTTCTTGAATCAGAGTTGAAGAAAGTGGATGAAACCTATAGTTCCGAATTCACTGGAGGCATAGTGATAAATCCTAAAAACGGAGAAATTTATGCCATAGGTATGGACCCAACTTTTGATTTAAATAATTTCTCTAAAGAAAAGAATGCACAGATTTATAGGAACAAATTCGTAGAAGACAGATATGAGATGGGTTCGATTATTAAGGCTCTAACTATGGCTGCTGGTCTTGATTCTGGTGCGGTGACAGCGAAGACAACTTACAACGACCCCGGTTGTATGACTCTAAACAAGAAAACATTTTGTAATTATGACCAAAAGTCTCATGGTTCAAATCTGCCTATGCAAATAGTTTTGGACAAATCTCTAAACACTGGGGCAGCATTTATTGTCCAAAGAATGGGCAACAAAAGCTTTACTGATTATATGTATAAATTTGGTTTAGGTAGTACTACAGGCATAGATTTACCCAATGAAGGACACTCATTAGTTTCAAATCTAAATTCATCTAGGGATCTCGAACATGCTCAAGCATCATTTGGGCAGGGTATAGCCATGACCCCTATTCAGACAGTGCGCGCACTTTCTGTTTTAGCTAATGGAGGGACACTTATAAATCCACACTTAGTAAAAGAAATCGATTATAAAATAGGCACAAAGAAAAAGATTTCTTTCCCTGAAGGACCAAGGGTCATCTCTCCTCAAACTTCAGAAGAAATAAGTCGTATGCTCACAGAAGTAGTAGACCAATCTTTAAGGAATGGTACAGTCAGATTACCTAACTATAGTGTGGCAGCCAAGACTGGTACAGCTCAAATCGCTACCTCTGGAGGGTATTACTCAGATAGATATTTGCACTCTTTCTTTGGTTACTTCCCTTCATATGACCCAAAATTCCTGGTTTTCCTCTATACTTACTATCCAAAGAATGTGCAATACGCATCCGAAACCCTCACAGATACCTTTATAGATATGGTTAAATTTTTGATAAACTATTATGATGTACAGCCTGACAGGGAAGCCCCACCACCACCTACCGCCAAGTTATGATATATAAACAACTCACTCGTTTTGTAAATTTTCTTTCAGAAAAGGAAGCTAAGCTTGTTTATAAAAAATATAAACCAAAAATAGTTTCTATTGTTGGTTCAAACTATGTAGCTCCTGCGAGCTACGCTGTTTTTACTGCACTGTCAAAATTTTATTTTGTGCGTCAGGGTGGGCAAAATCCACACCTTTCAATTTTGGGTTTTGAAAATAATCAAAATAATTTTTGGGAATGGATTTTAATTTTAACCGAAGGATTGGCCCTCATAATCTTACCCAATCATTATCCTGAATGGCTCATAGTAGAATCAAAGTTTGATGGGGCTGATTATTTTGTTCTTGTTGATGAACAAAGCAGCCTAGTTACCAAAGACTATGGGGTGGTTTATGGAGAAAATAGTTTACCTAAGGGGATGACCTTTAAAATTCTTGATAAGAATGAGGAATATCCAGTATATATAGAGAGTACTATTGGTGAAGCACAAATACGTCCTATACTGAAGGCTTTTGATTTGTGCTTAACCTTAGGAATCCAGTCTTCAGTGTTGGCCAAAGCTTTTAGTGATCTTCATGAACCCAATGATAACTATATGAAATTAGTTGCTGGTATAAGGGGAAGTATGATAATTGATGATACCCACGACGCTTCCACTGAGTCACTAATCGATGGGATAAAAACATTAGGAAGTTTAGATAAACCAAAGAGAAGAATTGCTGTCTTAGGAGATATTTTAATATTAGATAGGTTCTCTATTGAAGAGCACAAGAAAGTGGGCCAAGAAGTATCTGATAAAATAGATATTTTGGTGACAGTGGGGATTAGAGCTAGAAATATAACCGAGGAGGCTCTTAATAATGGTTACCCAGAATCTAGAGCTTTTCAATTTGATGAAGCTGAGGAAGCCGGAGATTTCATCCAAAATTTAATAAGAGAGGGAGATGTGGTCTACGCGAGTGGTGCTATGGGCATGCATGTAGAAAAAATAGTTGAAGCAATAAAATATGAATAAATTAACCGAAGAAGAGAAAAAAGTCATAATAGACAAAGACACAGAAGCACCGTTTGTTGGAGAATATGTGAACAATAAGGAAACTGGTGTATATGTCTGCAGACAGTGCGAGGCGCCACTTTATAACTCAAAGGATAAATTTGAATCAGATTGTGGTTGGCCAAGCTTTGATGATGAGATACCTGGTGCTATACACAAGAGTTTGGATGCAGATGGTTTGAGGACCGAGATTACTTGTGCGAATTGTGGTGGGCATCTAGGGCATTTGTTTGTGGGTGAGCAATTAACTCCAAAGAATGCAAGGTACTGTGTGAACTCCATCTCTATGAAATTCATCCCAGGTAAATAAAATGATTAAAAAAGCATATTTTGCAGGTGGATGTTTCTGGGGCTTGGAGGATTTAATCCGAAAGCAACCTGGAGTTGTTTCTACTAAGGTGGGATACACAGGTGGGCAGGTGGAGAATCCTACTTATACAAACCATGAAGGTCACGCAGAAGCAGTGGAGATAGAATACGACGCAGAGAAAACATCGTACTGGAAACTTCTAGATTTCTTCTTTCAAATTCATAATCCAACTACTTTGAATCAGCAGGGGAATGATATGGGCACTTCGTATCGGTCAGCTATTTTTTATCAAAATGAAGAAGAAAAAACTGAGGCCGAAAAATTTATAAAGATAGTCGATGATTCAAAGCGCTGGCCTAAACCAGTGGTCACCTCACTTGAGCCATTTACTAAGTTTTATTTGGCCGAAGATTATCATCAAGATTATCTACAGAAGAATCCAAATGGCTATACCTGTCATGCCATTTGGTTTGATAGTTATTTATAATAAATTGTGACCCTACAGAGAATCGAACTCTGATTTGATCCTTGAGAAGGATCCGTCCTAACCGTTAGACGATAGGGCCTAGAACGCCAGAATAGCTTTAAATTGAGCATTTTTCAAGAGTTCATCTTGTTGTGTATAATGTGTTTGTCATGCTAGAAAAAATAATTATTAATTTGTTCGCCGGTCTATTGGTTGGTTATGCACTCGAGTTTTCATATAGATCTTATAAGGCCCAAAGGATTATATGGCCAAAGTTTGTGAACTATCAGATGTATGGTTTAACTGCAGTTTTCTTGGTGGTTTTATCATCGTTTAATATCCCATTATTTTTTAAATTAGTATCAGTTTTACTATTTACTTTTTTTATTGAATTAATCACTGGTATTTTGTATATAAAATCAAAAGGAGTAAAAGCGTGGGACTATTCAGATGAACCATATAACTACAAGGGAATCGTGTGCCCATATTACTCAACACTTTGGTTTGCCATAGCCACATTTTATTATTTTCTAGCCATTCCTAATTTTCATTTTTAAATATGACTTTTAAAGAGAAGATTTATAAATTAGTACAGACGATTCCTAAGGGGCAGGTGATGACTTATAAGGAAGTGGCGAAAAAGGTTGGGCATCCAAAAGCTTATAGAGCAGTGGGTAATATTTTGGGCAAGAATGTAGACAAGAATGTGCCTTGCCACAGAGTGATTAGAAGCGATGGCAAAATAGGAGGCTATAGAGACGGCAGTGCCTTCAAAATCAAGAGACTTCAGGATGAAGGTTATCTCAAATAGGTTATAATAAATCCATATGGCAAATGAATCTGGATCTTTTTCTAATCCACACGAGGAGCTCGCATATTTGCGCTCAAAAGTTTTAGAGACGGAGAAACGTTTGGAGCGATTTGGGGTGAATAAACCCAGAGAAGAAATAGTGAAGAGTTCTATAGAGGATTATAAAAATGAAGTTTTGCCCAACCTTACTCCAGCTCATCATGCTGAAGCAGAGAATCAAGCCAGAATGGTGGGTGGACTAGAAGATAAAAGACAACTCGACGAAATGATGAAAGTGGCAGAATCCAAAGGAGTGATGAGTGCATTGGTGACTGTGGAGAAGATGAAAGGCTGGAAACTCGAAGATGATTTCCATGATTTTTTGGCTGATTTAATTGCTCAAGGTTTGCCCTTTAGAGGCTTAAAGGAAACAGGTCCAGAATATAAAGCTCTTCATATGACTCTATATGAAGTAGTTCTACCCAAAACAGAAACAAGTGACAAGCCATTTGTAGAAATAGTTAAGAGTATGGAGCAGCTATATGCAGGGTTCCTTTCTATCCCTAGTGCTGAACAAAAAGAAACCGATTATATGGTTTTTGAAATGGCTAACCCAGAAGGAGAAGAAGATGCTTCTATTTTTGTTTCTGTGCCTACAGATAGAAAGGTTTTATTTGAGAAACAAGTGCTTTCTATATTTCCTAATGCGAGGTTAATAGTACGTTCGAAGGATTATAATATTTTCAATTCAACCGGTGTTTCTGTTGGCTCTAGTTTAAAGCTCGCAGAATCACCAGCCTATCCATTGCTTACTGCTGAATCATTTGGAGAGGACCCAATGAATGTTATTTTAAGCTCCTTTGCCAAGATTTCTAAATTTGGTTCAGGAGCTGCTCTGCAAATAGTTTTTAAACCAAAAGGCAAGGTTTATACAGAGAAGTTCTCAAGAGCTTTAGAGAAAATAAAAAAAGGAGAAAAACCAAAAGAAGTCCTCGAGGAAGTTTCGTTTACCAAAGAATTTGGTGGTGCTTTAAAAGATTTTATTTTTTCTTCGAAAGCTAAATCCAAAGATGAGAAAGAAAAAGCTAAATCTCAAAATGCTCAAATAAACGTGCATATAGTAGAAGCGATTCAAAAGAAACTTGAAAGTCCAACAGTGGAGACAAATATCAGATTAATAGCTTGTGCCCAAACTGAACCAGAAGCTCGTAGATTGCTCGACAACTTTGAATCAGCCTTTAACCAATTCGAGAACACAGGCAAGAATCATTTTGTTTTTGAGCGCACCAAAGTGAACAAAGAAAGTGACTTCTATAGAGCTTTTACCTTTAGATTGTTTAGAGAATCAGAAATTACACCTCTAAACCTAAAGGAACTTTCAGCCATCCTGCATTTCCACACTGAAGCACTGATTGCGAACACCCCACTCACTCAGAATAAAGCCAAAGCGTCGCCAGCTCCACATGGTCTTATAAATGCCGGTACCTTTATTGGGGTTAATAATTATCAAGGTCATGAGACCTCTATTTATATGAGTGCCGAGGACAGATTAAGACATTTCTATGTTGTTGGACAAACAGGCACAGGAAAGTCTGTCTTTTTAAAGAATTTGATTATGGAGGATATACGACGTGGAGATGGGGTGTGTTTTATTGATCCTAACGGTTCAGATGTCCAAGATATCCTTGCTCAGATACCCAAAGAAAGAATGGAAGACGTGATTTATTTTGATCCTGCTTATATAGAGAGGCCAATGGCCTTAAACATGCTCGAATACGATGGGCGCTATCCAGAACAAAAAACGGCCGTAGTGAACGAGCTTCTAGGTATTTTCAATAAACTATTTGATATGAAGACTGCTGGTGGTCCGATGTTCGAATTGTATTTCAGAAATGCTGTTTTGCTCACCATAGATGATCCAAATGCAGGTGCTAGTTTGGTCGATGTTTCAAGGATTTTCTCCAACAAAGAATACAGAGATCAAAAAATCGCTACTTGCAAGAATCCATTGGTTGTAGAGTTCTGGAAGGAAACAGCCCAGAAAGCCGGAGGGGAAGGGAAGCTTGAAAATATGGTGCCTTATATTGTTTCTAAGTTTGATAACTTCCTTTCAAATGACATCATGCGACCAGTGATTGCACAATCCAAATCAAGCTTTAATTTTAGAGAAGTGATGGATAACAAAAAAATTCTTCTTGTTAACCTTTCGAAAGGTCGTCTAGGCGAACTCAATGCGAACTTAATTGGATTAATTCTAGTGGGCAAGATATTAATGGCCGCGCTTTCCAGAGCAGATAGTCATGGTGTTGATTTCCCTCCATTTTATTTATACATAGATGAATTCCAAAACATTACTAGTGATTCTATTGCTTCTATCTTGTCCGAGGCACGTAAATATAAGTTATCACTAAACGTTGCCCACCAGTTTATCAAACAACTCAAAGATGAAATACGTGATGCAGTTTTCGGGAACGTAGGCTCTATGGCTATCTTTAGAGTTGGCTCAGAAGATGCAGAATTTTTGGAGAAGCAACTCTCTCCAGTTTTCACTGCCACCGATATCCAAAATATAGATAATCTAAACGCTTATGTGAAGATTCTCTCAAACGGCATACCTCAAATCCCATTCAATATTAGTATTAAATATCCTGAAAGAACTGAAGAAGGGAAAAGAAATGCAGAACTACTCAAACAAATGTCTTATTTGAAATATGGAGGTGATAGAGCAGAGATAGAAGAGGTGATAAGGAAGAAATTTGAAAAGCTTCCAAGACCAGAAATAATATAGGAAAAAGGCAGTCCTAGACTGCCTTTACTAACGATCGTGCTCGCGCTCCCACTTGTCCATCCAACCTTCTCGTGGAGGCTGATTGGCTGGGACTGCGTGTTCTCCAGATGTGCTGACTTGGGGCTTGTCGCTCACAAACACTTCTTGTGAGTGTTCATCCTCATGAGAACGACGTTTCTTCTCTGCACTCTCCTCACTTCGTTGAATTAAAACCTTGAGGTCATAATCAACGAACTGCTCTCTCAGATCTGAGATTTCTCGAGGCGACAGGCCTTGTTGAATTCTTATATCCTCAAGTACAACATCGAGCGCTTTGTCGTGCGGCATGCGTTTTTCCTTCGCCATTCTACGCATGTCTTGAGCTATTCCGTCGAACAGAGCATTCGGTTCTACAAAAGTAGGCACTCGCTCCTCCTCTGGTTTTTGCGCGAACGCATCTAGTTGGTCTGGGTTAGATAATACCATACTAATTAGTTAGTTTGTCAAGTTAAGCAAATACTTCATCTATAATTTTTTTAACTAGAGCACCATCAGCTTTGCCTTTGAGTTCTTTCATAATGCCACCCATGAATTGATTCTTAGTGCTTGGGTCTGGATTAATTTCTGTCTTCTTTGTATTTATAAAATTTCTTATCTCATCTTCAGTCATCTGGGTGGGTAGCATGGCTTCAAGGACAGATAGCTCTGCCTTCTCTGCATCTGCAAGGTCAGTGCGTCCACCTTTGGTAAATTGTTCTATAGAATCCTTGCGTTGTTTAACTTGTCGCCCGATGATTTGGAGTGCATCTTCATCAGAAAGAGCTTCATCTGGTTTGCGTTTTTTGGCCACTAATTCATTAGTAAAGGCACTAATTAGGCCTCGTAGCACTCCTAATCTGACTGTATCTTTTGCTAACATGGCGACCTTTATTTGGTCTCTAATATCTGTTTGTATCATGGGTTTATGATAACATATTGAATATGTCCATAGCAGTTCTCACCGCCATAGTTCTCCTCGTGGCTTTATATTTTTGGTTAAGGTAAATCTGATATAATATATTTATGTCAGCAACAATTGTTGGTCTAATTATACTTATTGGGCTTGTGATTTTTTTAATTTGGAAGATTAGTCAGAAGCCAGAAAGTACAGACAGCAAAGGCTTAGACCTCCTTCTCCAACAAATCAACGAACTTTCTCGTACCATGGATCACAAGATGAGTGAGTCTAATAAAATGATGAACGAGTCAGTCAGGAATCAATTTGGTGAATCAGCCAAGCTTATCCGAGAGGTGACTGAAGGATTGGTGAAGCTTGATGAGACTAACAGACAAGTGGTTTCCTTTGCTGACCAACTACAGTCTTTAGGTGATATGTTAAAAAACCCAAAACAGCGCGGAGTATTGGGTGAGTATTACTTAGAGACACTACTTAAGAATACGATGCCGGCAGGAAGCTTTGAGATGCAATATGAATTGGGTATGAGCGAAGATGGTTCCCGTTTGATTCCAGATGCCATAGTGAGAGTGAAAGATAAAATTATCCCTATTGATTCAAAATTCTCACTTGAGAATTACAACAAACTTGTTGAGGAAAAAGATCCTGTACAGAAAGAAAAGTTAGAAAAGTTATTTGTTCAAGATTTAAAAAATAGAATTGCTGAAACTTCTAAATATATTCAACCGAGTATGGGGACCATGGACTTCGCTTTTATGTTCATCCCTCACGAAGCGATTTATTATGACCTAATAGTGAACAAAATTGGTGCCCTTCAAGAGGAAACAGAAAGTTTAATTCAACGAGCGGCTTCAAAATACAAAGTTATTATCGTCTCCCCAACTTCTTTTCTTGCCTATCTTCAAACCGTGATGCAAGGTTTAAGGGCTCTCCAAATCGAAGAGAAAGCTCAAGAGATAGTGAAAAAGGTGAGTGATTTAGGCAAACATCTAAAGAGCTATGAGGAATATTATATGAAGCTTGGAAATACCCTTGGGACAGCAGTAAACCACTACAATAGTGCAGGCAAGGAGCTTTCTAAGGTAGACAAGGATGTGCTCAGAATAACCGGCACTTCAGCCGGTATAGAGACAGTAGTTGTGGATAAACCAAGCCTAGAATAGGCTTTTTCCCTTGCCTTTTGGGGATATATCTGTAGAATATAGTCCCTATATGGCTGAAGCAAAAACAACTAAACCAAAGGCAGTAAAAGCAGCCCCTAAAGCCGCTCCAAAGGCCCCAAAAGCCCCTAAAACAGCATCTAATGCTGACTTCGCAGTATTCGCCACCGGAGGCAAACAGTACCGAGTTTCTGCTGGAGATTCAGTGAAGATTGAGAAGATTATCGGTGAATATAAGGAAGGAGATAAAATCACCTTCAATGAAGTTCTTCTTGTGGACAACGGTTCTACAGAAGCTACCATCGGCACACCTTTCATCACAGGAGCAAGCATTAGTGCTACTTTAAAGAAGATCGGTCGTTACCCAACTATTGATGTCATCAAGTATAAACAGAAGTCTCGATACTTTAAGAAAAACGGTCACCGACAACCATACTTTGAAGTCACTATAGATTCTATTAATTAGTTTCGGACAAAATAAAAAACAGAAGTCTTTACCCGACCTGGTCGGGCTCCGACAACTTCTGTTTTCTTATTTTGTCCTGTGCAAGAAAGCGTTCTTTAGAGTGTCTGGGTC
>JBAQNS010000017.1:0-47817 GCA_049304015.1 Minisyncoccia bacterium
AATTGAACTACAGAGTGAAAGAAAATAATTTTTTGATGGTGATAATTTGTTGTATCTTTCTGTTTCTAGATTAAACCTTTTCATATTTGCGGAAGCGGAGGGATTCGAACCCTCGAGAGCCTTTCGACCCTGCCACCTTTCCAAGGTGGTGCACTCGACCACTATGCGACGCTTCCCTATTTTGTGATACTAACTTAATTTCCTCTTTTTGAGAATCTCATCCACCATCATTATCTCTTCGTCTATACCCTTTATTAAATCGAAGTATTTTAACTCCTCTACACCAACCCATTTAAATTCTGTAGCATCTTCATCTAAGACCACATCTCCTGAGATATATTCTGAGAAATAACTTAATACAAGATTGGGGGTACCATCATCTTTTACAAATGCAAGGTCCAAAAGATATTCTGGTTCACTAATCTCTAACCCCACCTCTTCCTTCACTTCTCTCCTCAATCCGTTAATAAGTGCGTTATACCATTGATTTTCACCTGTCTTATTTGGAAGATTTGTATAATCATCTGAACTCAAACCCCCACCAGGAACAGTCCATCTATTTGGAAAGTGTTTTTTGTGTGCACTACGTTTAGTAATGAGATATTTACCATCTTTGTGAATAATTGCAGTTGTAGCGACCCTGTGTAGTTCTTTATCTTTAATTTCCATATAATTTTATTAAATTACCAACTCCCTCCACCTCCACCTCCTCCACCTCCACCAGAGAAGCCTCCCCCTCCACTACCACTTGAACGACCAGGAGCTGAAGCGAGGGCTGTAGAAGCCACAGAATTGAAGCCATTGAGGCTATTTGTAAGAATCATCGCATTAAACATCCCATTATGGTGCGGATCGCTGTACCATGAAGGTTCGGCCATATAAATACCCTCGAATTCCTTCGCCCACGCTTTTTCTACTCCTAGAACCATAGCAAATGGTAATAACTTCTCAAACAAGGCAGGATTCTTGTCTGGAGCATTATGAAAGTTAATTCTATCCTTTTCAGCAATCTGGAGATATTCCTTTAATCCTAATATCTTGTCTTTCATCTCAGCTCCTTTTGGGGTCTTCGCAGGCATTATTTTCCCAAAACCAAGAATAATGATCACTGAAACAACTATAGAAATAAGTGACATGATTCCACTCGCTCCAATTCCTCCTGAAGCCAAGTAAATAATAAGAATGAGAAATGACAGTATCCACTTATATGGCTTACCTACTTCTACTGGACTTTTCTTGTAGTAACTCCTTGCAGTTAATGCCTCAAATGTAGCCTTTGTGATATTAGGAATACTTTGATAAAAATGATCTCTTAATTCTGATAATTTTTTAGTAGGAGCAGTCATATTCAAAGGAAAAATTGCTGACAAAAGTTCTTTGTCAGAATAATTTGTGACGTCAGTATAATCCTTCAACAAAGTGAGCTCATAATCTGTTTGATTAAAAATAAGTATTTTTGTCTCAATTTTTTTAATTTTCAAATACCCTTTTGTGGCCAAATAAATTATTTCTGCAGATAACTTATCATTACGAATCTTTGTATCTAATATCCCAGCAATCTCAATTGGAGTTAATCCTTCTGGGGAATCATATTCAGCTACTATTATCCCACTACCCTTTGGATCACGACCATTCTTCCACCACAACATAAACATTATAATAAATACAATGAGTGGCAAGAAGGTCACTGGATTATCCGCAACAAAGCTTAAAATATTATCTAGTGTTGTTGGAGTATGAACAATATTTTTTGGGAATCCAACTGATACAGTCAAACCTTGATTCGCATCAAGAGACTTAATTAAATCAAATTTCACGCCTTGTATTTGGCCAGTTGAATCTATCTCTGGTTGTCCATCACATTTAGTATTGCTACCAATATACCCATAATAACAAGCAATTTTAGCCTCATTTAGAGCCACAGTATTAGGTAATAGGACTGTGGCGTTTGCTTTCAATATAGGGACATTCCATTCATTACCTGTAGCGTTCCAGTAGATTTCATCAAAGGTATCAAAATATCCAATTGCTCTCTCTACTTTATATTTTATTTTATAAACATGGACACCAGTAATGGTGAAATTAGCATTACCTATTTTTATTTCTTCTTTATTGCCACTATTTGAAACAGTAAAATTATAGGCATTATCTTTTTCATCGGTGACAGAGATATCCTTTAAACCAATAGATTGATTCCCCAACTTGGTTTGATAATTAATAGGGATAGTTCTGTAGATGCCGTGTTTCTCCAGTGTCCCAAAATCATAAACAATATTTTCTTCTACTATTAGAGAGGAATCAGAATTAACTACAATCGAAGTTTGAAAATCATTTATTTTTTCTTGGCTAGGAAAAGTTTGAGCACTCACCTGCTCACCCACAAACAAAGCTACTCCTAACACAAGTATTAGACTAAAGAATAGTCTTTGAATACTTTTCTTATTCATGAAAGCTTAGAACTTAACTTCGACAGGATTTTTTGCTGCATCTGCTGCATCAAGCTGGAAGTATTCCATAGCAGAAAAACTAAACAATTTCGCAATCATATTCCCAGGGAAAGATTGGATTTTAATATTTAGTTCTCGAACATTGCCATTATAAAACCTCCTAGCTGATTGTATTTTGTCTTCTGTGGCGGCAAGTTCTTGTTGAAGTCCAAGGAAGTTTTGATTTGCCTTTAAATCTGGATAAGCCTCCGCGAGGGCAAAGACTGATTTTAAAGCACCAGCCAGAGTTGCTTCGGCCTTGCTCTTCTCATCGACTGTACCAGCACTCATTGCTGCAGCACGTGCTTTAGTGACATTTTCAAAGGCACTAGATTCGTGTGTGGCATAACCCTTTACTGTGTTTACAAGATTTGGGATTAGGTCATATCTCCTCTTGAGCTGGACATCAATATCTGCCCATGCTTCCTTAGCCTTATTTACCAAACTAATGAAACCGTTATAAGCAAAAACAACCCAAAGAACCAATATTCCCAGTACTATAAGTATAATTGTTGTGAGTGACATATTTATGACTTTATTTGTAATGGGACTATTATACCACGCTTAAAAAGCAATATTTATATAGAAAAAGAGAGCTGGTCAGGCTCTCTTGAATTTGTTTTTTGACCGTTTTTGTTAGATAGCGAAGAGTTGCTTGTTCACGAGCTCTCTATAGATGTGGGAACTATGAATGAGCTCTTCGTGACGCCCTTCAGCAACCACAGACCCTTTGTCCATCACGAAGATTCTGTCCACATCTCTCACAGTCGACAGACGATGAGCAATGATGATGGTCGTCTTGCCAACTGATGCAGCGTGAACTGCATCCTTGATAAGGGCTTCGTTCACAGCATCAAGAGAGGAGGTGGCTTCGTCGAGAATGAGAATCTTTGGGTCTTTAATCAGAGCCCTTGCAATCCCCACTCGTTGACGCTCACCACCAGACAACTTAACCCCGTTTTCACCAATCCAGGTGTCCAACCCTTCGGTCAGACGATCCTCGAAGTGATCAATGCGAGCATCACGAGAAACTCTGTCGAAATCAGCTTCAGTCAAGAGTGTCCCCCGACCATTGAGGCCAAAGACAATGTTGTATCGAAGCGTGTTGTCGAAGAGTTCAACTCTCTGCTCCACAAACCCGATGGATTCGCGGAAGTAATGCAGATCTATGAGGCGCAAATCATTACCATCCACGAATATTTGTCCTTGGTCAGGATCATAAGCGCGGACGAGAAGATTCACTAGAGTAGACTTGCCAGCACCAGAGGCGCCGACAAATGCCACTCTCTCACCTGCATTGATCTTGAGGCTGACGTTAGTGAGAACGGGTTTCGAAGGCTTCGTTTCCTTCGCTCCCTCATTATCATCAACCTCAATGTACCGCTGATCTGGATAAGTGAAGGAAACGTTACTGAATTCAACCGTTCCCTGAATCTTATCCAGTCGGATTGGGTTTGGCACGATGGTAATCGCCGGCTCAACTTCAAGCAGTGCGAAGTACTTCTTCACTGATGCCCAGAGTCGGAGCCACTGACGTTGGATATTTGCCAGATTCCACAATTGTGAAGTGGCCTGACTTGTCCAAGTCATGAGGATAAGGAAGTCACCAAACTTATATCCTCTCTTATAGACAAGGAAAATGCCGATGACCAGAACCGTGAACTTGATGAAGTGCATGATGATGATCTTGTAGATCGAATGACTCTGATATCCAATCCAAAGCTTCTCGGATTCGGATGACAGATGACTAATCCTCTCACCCTGCTCCACATGGACGCGCTTCTCCTGTGAATTCACCTGAACCAGATCAGTGTTCCTCAGGATTTCGTTATACGACTTGTTGGTCTTGTGGCTCAGATCATTCAAAGCCTTTACTCCAGACCAAACCTTCTTCGTATCACGAGTCGACATCCAAACGAAGATAACTGCACCGACGAACACTACTGTCCCGATGGTTAAGTTGAACCAGAGCAAGAGACTGACAGTAATCATCACTTCTACTGACAGTGGGATGATGTTGTAAAGCACCCAATTGACCATCTGCTCAAGCGAGCTTTGGCCTTGAGTCACGACACTCCGAGTAATACCAGAGTTTTGACTCTTGTGTTGCCCCATCGACAGACCGAGGATCTTCGAGAGAGTCTTGTTTGTGAGATGCGCGCCGATTTCATAGTCGACGTTACGAATCTCATAAGCATCTTTCAAGTAAGAAACCTTAGTGCTGAGGAGAGCGGTCAATAGAGTCAACAAAGCCAGGATCAACACCTTCTCGATTGGAAGGTGTCCCTGCATCTCGTTAATGACCTTGCCCAAGAAAAAAGGCGCAGCCAGCTGGAAGATCTGAATCACTCCCTGGAATGCGAGCACTGTCATGAACACTTTGCGGAAGGGTTGGAATATTTCCCAACCTTTGCGCCAGGATACCAACGAATCACGCATAGCACTCCCGCGTTTGGGTTTTTTCTAACAATTAACAAAGACCTTTGCCTACCTTATATTATATCATATTTATAACCTAATTGTCAATAGCTAAATTTACTGCTTTATTTGGCCTTATTTCTATAAAGAAGCCTTCAATACAAACAATCCAAAAAATTGCGAAATTTGGCCATTTTTGTATAATAGTGACTTAGGCATATGATTAAATTTCTTCCATATATACAGATAATCCTTTCCCTTCTTCTTATAGGAGGCATCCTCCTACAAAGATCAGAAGCAGGACTTGGTAGTGCTTTTGGTGCTGATGGTATGTCTTCAGGCAAATACAATCGTCGAGGACTTGAGAAAACACTTTTCTACGCTACAATTCTAGTAGCAATACTATTTGCTGTATCGGCTTTTTTAAGCCTCTTCTTCGCAAGATAAAGAACCATGACATATTCATCTTTGAGGACGCTTTTAGTGAAGCGCTTCAACATTCCTAAGGAACACACTGTCCACAAAACTATTCGCCACTTCACTCTGGCTGAAAAAGCTGTTTTTTATTTTTTTGTTACTCTTTTTATTCTTTCTGGTCTTTCCTTGGCTAACCAGGTCAATAATTCTTATCTAGTAGAAGTACCTCTCCGAGGCGGCACTATGACAGAAGGTGTTGTTGGAAACCCCCGCTTTATAAACCCTGTATTGGCTTTCACCGAAGCTGATAGAAACCTTACGACTTTAATTTATTCTGGCCTAGTTAGGATTAATACTGATGGTAGGATAGAAAATGATTTAGCTGACACTATAGATATATCCTCAGACGGTCTAACTTATACAGCCCATCTTAAACAAAATGCAGTATTTCATGATGGAGTGAGAGTGACTTCTGATGATATTGATTTTACCATTCAAAAAATTAAAAATTTGTCGATTAAGAGTCCTCTCTTTGGCAATTGGAATGGTATCATTGTGTCCAAACCAGACGAGAACACTGTTGTCTTCACCCTAAAGAAACCTTTTGCTCCTTTTATAGATAACCTTACAGTAGGAATCCTTCCAAAACATATCTGGAAGAATGTTAGTGATGAAGAATTTTCATTTAGCCAATTTAATTCTCTTCCTATTGGTTCTGGTCCGTATAAAATTAGTTCAGTAGAGAGAAACTCTGGAGGTATCCCTGATTATTATGATTTGGTGCCATTTGATAAAGTTGTTGGTCAAGAACCTTTTGTTGGACATGTAACTTTCAAATTTTATCCAAGCCAAACAGATTTATTGAATGGCTACGATGGTGGCGATGTGAAGAATATTTCTGGTTTTTCTCCAGAAGAAACTTCTGCTTTAAAGAATGCCAGTGTGAATATTTTCTCCTCACCTCTACCTAGAATCTTTGCGGTTTTCTTTAACCAAAATCAATCTAAGGTCCTCTTGGACAAATCAGTCAGACAAGCTTTGGACCTCACCGCCCCAAGAGAGGAGATTGTGAAGGATGTCTTCAATGGTTACGCCACCCCTATCCAAAGCCCTTTACCACCAGGATTATTTGATTGGAGTGATTATAAATCACAGACAAGTATGGATGATCGCTTTGCCCAAGCAGAAAGTATTCTAAAGAAAGCTGGTTGGAATAAGAATCCCCAAACTGGCATACTTGAAAAAAAATCTAAAAAGGATACAATGACTGTGTCGTTTTCTATCTCCACTGGTGACGCTCCTGAACTCAAGGCCGTAGCCGAAAAACTACGTACAAATTGGGGAAGACTAGGAGTAAAGGTGGATGTGCTCGTATTTGAATCTGGTGATTTAAATCAAAATGTAATCCGTCCTCGCAAGTTCGATGCACTTCTCTTTGGTGAGATTGTTGGTCGAGATGCGCTTATGTATCCATTTTGGCACTCATCAGAAAGAAACGACCCTGGTTTGAACATTGCTTTGTATGCCAACACCAAAGTAGACAAGCTCCTCGAGGATGCTCGCTCCACTACCATAGATAATCAACGAGAGAATGACTATAAATCATTCGACAAGGAAATCAAAAATGATATCCCTGCCGTATTTCTATACGCTCCAAGTTTCCTCTATGTAGTACCCAAAGAGATAAAGGCGGTCGCCCTCGGAGAACTTTCTTCCTCACAAGATAGATTTCTCGGAATAAGAAATTGGTATATAGAGACAAACAAAGTTTGGAAAATATTCGTAAGGTAATTATTAAAAAATTTAACACTAATGAACGAAACACAATCTACGCCAACACCAAGCGCATCTAATCAACCTAGTCCAATAACACACAGCCCAAGAAGTCCTTATCCAAGGACTCAAGGTCGTGGTCAAATGGGTCGTCAACATAGACAAAAAGGTATGCGTCGAGACAATGACCGTGCCATTCAACCCAAGAAACCCGCAGACATCATTCCTCCACTCGCCGAAGGTGTTATTCGGATTGTCCCTCTAGGTGGAGTTGAAGAGGTTGGACGAAACATGACAGCCATAGAATACGGCGGAGACATCATCGTTGTTGATTGTGGTATTCAATTCACTGATGCAGAAACTCCAGGAGTAGACTACATCCTTGCGAACACCAAATATCTTGAGGACAGGGTTTCAAAGATCCGTGCTTTGGTTATCACTCATGGTCACCTCGACCACATTGGCGCCATCCCCTACCTCATCACCAAGCTTGGTAACCCACCTATTTACACTCGAGAGTTCGGTTCTCTTATCATCAAGAAAAGACAAGAAGAATTTCCTCATCTACCCCCATTAAACTTCAAAATAGTTGAATCTACGGATAAATCAGCCATTTCCATTACACCAGATCTAAAGGTGAGATTCTTTGGGCTTACTCACTCTATCCCTGATTCAACCGGTATCATCATCGAAACTCCTTTTGGAGACATTGTGAACACTGGAGACGTGCGTGTTGAAAACGAAGGTGGTATCCCTGTAGAAAAAGAAGTTGAACAATATAAAATATTTAAAGATAGAAATATTTTGCTTTTCACTATGGACTCTACGGGTATAGAAAAGCCAGGTTTTTCTCCATCAGAAGCTTCTATCCTAAAAAATATAGACAAAATTGTGGCTGAGGTACCCGGCCGAGTAATCATCGCCACCTTCGCTTCTCAGGTTGAACGTATTATTGAATTCATAAACATTGCTCGTCGATATGGTAAGAAAGTAGTAATCGAAGGACGTTCAATGAGAAACAATGTGGACATTATTAAACATCTAAACCTCGTCGGAGTTGAACACGTCGTACCCATAGATGACATTGAGAAATATGCTCCAAACAAAGTGATGATGATTGCTACCGGAGCCCAAGGAGAAGAGTTTGCAGCATTAATGCGTATGTCAAACAGCACTCACCGCTTCATCAAGCTTAATCGCACTGACACAGTTATCCTATCTTCATCAGTTATCCCTGGCAACGAGCGAGCTATAGCCAAGTTGAAGGACAATCTCTTTCGCCATGATTCACGTATCATCACTTATCTTGATTCTGATGTGCACACTTCAGGACACGGTAAACGTGGAGAACTCGAATGGGTTCATAAACAGATTCCTTACAAATTCTTTATGCCTGTGCATGGACACCACTATATGTTGAAGATGCACGCAGACCTCGCCGCCAGTTTAGGCACTCCAAGGGAAAACATTGTTGTTCCTGACAACGGCTCAATCATAGAACTTAGAGACAAAGGCCAAACTTTAGTAAAACTAAAAGAAAAGGCTCCTGCAGGAGACGTAGTGGTAGAAGGATTCTCTGTGGGTGATGTTTCGGAAGTTTTGATTAGAGATAGAAAGATGCTCGCCGAAGACGGTATGTTCGTCATTATTGCTATGGTAGACACTCGTACAGGTAAACTCCGTAAATCACCAGACATTATCTCTAGAGGCTTTATTTATCTTCGAGAATCTCAAGAACTTCTAAATGACGCCCGACACCTCATCAAGAAATCAATCGAATCTACTACTATTGGTATGAATCCTATCAACTTTGATTATGCCAAGAATGCGGTGAACGAAGATATCTCTCGTTTCCTCTTCCAGAGAACAGCCAAGAAACCAATTGTCATCCCAGTTATCCTTTCAGCTTAAACAAAATAGAATTGTTGATGATATAATTTGATGATGCTTCACCACATTCTTCGTCGTAGAAATACACCTAAGAAACTTTTCCCTATTCATCTTGCGGGTTTTCTTTTTTCTTTTCATCTCAGCATTCTTATCTATATAAATTCTTCTTTCTTAGGTAATTATTTTAATTCCACCTTTGTCAGTTTAATTTATATTGGAGGCGCACTAGGTTCTATTATTCTTTTATTAATTTCTGTTAGATTGCAAAATTGGCTTGGTAATCGCAGATTTCTTGAACTTTTTCTCCTCATTGAACTTATCTCTGTCTGTACACTGGCTTTAACCAACTCACCTCTTTGGGTAGCACTTTTCTTTATGATTTTTGAAGCCACTTCTGTCTTAATTATTTATAGTCTGGATATTTTTCTTGAAGATGCTACCCCAGAAGAAAGAACTGGTCGGGTCAGAGGAATTTATCTTACCTTGGGTAACTTGGCGGTAGTTCTTTCTCCATTAGTAATAGCTCTAGTAGCTCCCAATGGAGAATTCACTCATCTCTATGTAGTCTCTGCCTTAATACTTTTACCGATTTTCCTTATTGCTCTTTATGCCTTCAATGATTTTAAGGATGGCAAGAAAGAAATACCAAAACTTCCCTTCAAGGCTTGGTGGCATTCGAATAATATTCGTAGAGACACCATGGTACGATTTGCCTTATCTCTTTTTTACAGCATAGTGGTTATTTATTCCCCTCTTTACCTTAGAAACATTGTCGGTTTCACTTGGACAGAGATAAGTATTATTTTCACCATAATGCTTTTGCCTTTTGTACTCTTTGAAATTCCACTTGGTCGTCTTGCAGACAAATTATTAGGAGAGAAGGAAATCATGACTACAGGTCTCTTTATCATGGGTACTACTCTCATAATTATGCCGTTTATGAATAAGCCCCTAATGATACCTTGGATAATAATTCTTTTTGCTTCCAGAGTCGGTGCCAGTATGGTCGAGGTAACGGTTGAAAGCTATTTCTTTAAACATGTGAACAAAAATGACGAAGGTCTCATTTCAATATTTCGCCTCACTCAATCAGTGTCCTATATCATTGGCCCAATCATTGGAGCCGTGGTCATTGCCTTCCTGCCTTTCGAAGCAATGTTTTTCATCCTCGCACTAGTAATGCTTAAAGCTATGAGCTCGAGCACTCTCCTCCAAGACACTCGTTAGTTGTGCAACATTCGATGTTGCACATTATTTTTTGTACTCGACTATTTCTCCTGTTTTTATTTCTATTTTATCTGCTTTGCGAAGATTCTTGATTTGTTTTTTAGATAAAATATCTGTGTGTGGAGAATTGTCTAACCTTTCCATTAATTCAAATAATTGTTCATTACTGTTCACCCAATCAATCTTTGATTTATCCAAATCATACGGCCTAGAGAAGCTACGCATTGTTTTCTGTCCATTATTTAAAAAATATTCATGAAAGTAAGACATAGCTAGTTCTCTAACTGATTTATAAATTGGTTCTCTGTAACGAAGCACAGCATGATTGGTCTTAGATATCGCCCCCCAACAACCATCTTTTTTATATATAGCCACTACGTGGTCACTATCTTTGTCTGTGGCCCTAAGATCTAGAATGAGTGGTTTATGGCCCATTTGTTTAAGTACATAAGCAGCCACCAATGCTCCTTCGAAACAATGTGCTTCTTTGGATTCAAGGGTTCTCGCTACCCCCCGATACGTCTCACCACGCTTTTCAAAATTAAAAGGCAAAGAATTCAAAAAATCTTGAATTTGTTTTGGGCTCTTAAGTTTTTTAAGTGATTTAAGATTCATTAATAATTTATTTTTTTACTCAATGTAGCTGTAGAATTATAAACTAAATTAAAGTTTATTCGTCCAATAATATTACCGTTTTCTGTTTCTACATCTACCCTCCATTTACCTGCATCCAAACCACTACCTAGAGAATAAGTTCTAAAACCTTCTGCTCTACCACCAACAACAGGAAGATAGACCTTGTTCATTGAAACCCAAGCTTTAGAAGTTTCATCATAATGCTCCCAATTATGGATTATTTGAATATCAAGGTTACTTGGAGAAAAAACTGCACTGTAAACATAAACAGGGTTATTGGCATTATCTAAATGAAAATCATCATACATATAGAAAAATCCTTTCCACCCATAATCTTCATAGCTAACTTCATAATTCCCTTGAGCATCCTTGACTATAGAGTGATAAACTCCAGAAGTTTTCAAGGAAAGTGGTAGTGGTGGAATAAGGTTTGTGAAATATAAAACATTGAACACAATAAATATTCCCCAAATGACCGACCTCAACCTTACCCTTTCCTTTATAAAACTAGTTTTGCTTACATATCTTAATATGAGCAAAAAAAGAAACATCACCAACATACTAATAACACCACTTAATACAAATATTTTTGAACCAATCTGATGAAGAAATACTGGTACAGCAAAAATAGAAAAGGCAAAAAGTGAGAGGAAAAATAAACTAGTTTGGAAAACCAAACGTTCATAATGTTTTTTTAATCTTTCATTGGCTATAAAGGCAATGATGAGAATCAAGATGAACGGCCAGGTATTGGTGAGAGTCGAACTTCTAAAGTAAAACACAATATAAGTAGACAAAAGACCACCAAAGAAAAATTGAAGAATATTTACCAACCAAAAATGACCTTCTGCTTCTCCTTCCCCATTATTTCTCTTCTCCTCATCTAGGTTGAGGAGAATGATAGTCACAGCAACAATGAACAAGTGGCCTGCCACCCAAAAATTCTCCCAAAGAGAGTCTACTCGTTTAAGGGTAAGAGCATCAAAAACGAATCCTCCAATTAGTGAAAGGGACGAAAGTGGGCGGTCATATTTTTTGTACCAAAAACTGATTTTCTCTAAAATCTGATTTATAAAACGCATAGGCTAATTATATGCTACACTCGTGTGAATGGAAGCTAAATACCCAATGCGGATAAACAAATATCTGGCTCTAAAGAACTACTCTACGCGTCGTGGAGCAGATGAACTCATTGAAAAACACCAAGTCCTCATAAATGGTCGTTTTGCTGTACTTGGAGATAAAGTCATAGAAACAGATATGGTTGAAGTCAGAGGCACAAAAAAACAAGCCGATAATTATGTCTATTATGCCTACAACAAACCTCTTGGTGTAGCCACCCTCGCTCCTAATACTGGAGGTAAGGGCATAAAAGAATCAATTGATTTAAAAAATGTCTTTCCTGTTGGACGATTGGATAAAAACTCACATGGACTTATTATCCTCACAAACGACGGCCGAGTAACCGATAGATTACTCAACCCCATTCATACTCATGATAAGGAGTACTTGGTGAAAGTTCATGACAAATTGAGAAACAATTTTAAAGAGAAGATGGAAGGTGGTGTAAACATAGAAGGTTATATGACCGAACCTTGCAGAGTGAACATTATTGATGACACTACATTTTCTGTCACTCTTACTGAAGGTAAGAAACACCAAATCAGACGTATGTGTGCCAATCTTTTTGCTGAAGTGAAAGATTTAAAACGCACTCGTATTATGAATATTCTAATAGGCAAACTGGCTCCAAACTCCTATAGAGAAATAAAAGGTGATGAACTTCAGACATTCCTTAAAGCTCTGGCTTTGATATAATACTTGTATGTTTAAGAGAATTTATAACTTTTTCGACAAGCTCGAGGATAAAGTAAGAAGTCATCTTAGTCGCTCTCCAATTATTTATGGTTTTGTTGGAGGTATCGGGGTCATTCTTTTCTGGAGAGGAGTCTGGCACACTGCGGATCAATATCCATTTATGACCGGTCCGGTCACTACACTCATAGGGGCCATTATCTTGCTTTTGAGTGGTGTCTTTGTATCTGTCTTCGTGGGTAATAGATTAATCCTCACTGGTCTTCTAGGAGAAAAAAAACTTACGGAGAAGACTGAAGATGAAATAAATGCAGAAGAAGCAGAGCTAAAGAAAGTTGAACGGACTATGCGACATATCGAAAGTGAGATAGATGAACTAAAAAAAGATTTGAAATAAATTATTCTACGGACACACTTTGGATTACTATTGGTTCCACTGGTCTATCGTTTTGACCTGTTTGAGTAGATTCTATTGCTCTTACCACTTCTTCACCTTTTACTACCACACCAAAAACTGTGTGTTTATCATCTAGAAAATTATTATCTTTTGTATTAATGAAGAATTGGCTGCCACCGGTATTTGGCCCTGCATTAGCCATAGAAATAGTGCCTATAGAATTTTTGTTTCGTGGTCCGAGTTCATCAAGAATTGTATATCCAGGACCCCCTGTCCCCCAGAGTTCTGGGTGTGCATCATCCTTAGATAATGGATCACCTCCCTGAATCATAAAATCTTTTATCACTCGATGAAACTTCACTCCATCATAGAATTTAGATTCAGCTAGCTTAATAAAATTTTTCACTGTATTAGGAGCTTGTTCTGGTAGGAACTGAATTACTATATCTCCTTTGTTTGTATGTAGTGTGACGTTCATCGTTATTTTTTGTTCATTATTAATAATTTTCCCAGACACAGGTACAGCAGCTTCTGTAGTTGGTGCAGTTGGTTTACCAAATATATCAACAGTAGAGGTCGCAATTTTATTTTCTTCTGATTGGCTGAATTTAAACGTTCCGCTTGATCCCATCCACCAAGCACCAACAACTAGAGCGATAACTATAACTACTAAAAATATTTTGTGCATAGGGATTATTTTACTGTTTTTGAGCTATAAGAAAAGCAGCCAAATTGTACATAGGAGACCCATCAGAGTGTGCTACCTTGGCTTTTGATTCTTCCTCTCGGTGTTCCAGTATCTTCCAGTCTTTATAAAGACTTCCTAGTTCTTGGGTCTCAGGGAAATATCTATCAGTGGTGATATCTTCACCAAATAAATCACTATTCTTTGTAAAAGCGGCGATGACATTTAATCCACCACTATTAGTGTGCAATTTTATCTCATCAACCATAAACATCGCTTCATTTGTGGACAAATGGTGATTAACATATGAACAAATAATCATATCGTAAAAATCATCCAGTTTTATTTTAGTAAGATCAGCCACTTCTGCCTTTATATCAAGACCTCTTTTTTCTGCTTGTTCCTGGAGTTTCTTTATACCCTCTTCTGAGACATCTATCGCATGGACATCAAACCCCTTCTCAGCTAAAAAAAGAGCATGTCTACCAGTACCAGACCCAATATCTAGAATCTTGCCTGTATTTATGTGTTTAAGTGCCTCAACAACAATAGACTCTGGCTCTTGACCATGGTCAATAATTTTCTTATTCATCCTCGAATTTTAACACAATTAGGGAACTTATGATTTGAAGTCTATTTCAAAAGGATACATACCCATACCACAAGTGCCTTGAAGACTAGAAACCTGTTGAGTGCCTATATCTATATCAGTTGAACCGTTTGGAGGTAAAACTTTGGTGATATTCAAACTAGGAATTCTAACTGAAGATGAACAATCAAAAGTGCCATTTGTATCAAACCTAACAACAGTAGGAATACCTGCTTTAGCCACACTTATCCTAGGAAGAAAACCACCCTTAGCCCTTATTTCAACAACTTGTTGTCCACCAACAACGCTGACATTGTTGGCATTAACTACCTGTACCGGCCCTTTTACTGAATTCCCATTTATTAGAAAAATAGTGCCTGCAATCATTCCTCCGGCAATAATAATAGATAAAGCTGTGTATTTCATATTGTTATTATACTAGAAATTAAATACTGGCGGTATCACCCCAACAACAACCAAACTGTTAATAATATTAAACAGTGCAAACATGATAACAACAAGCCCTGCTGACTTGAAGAAAATACCAGACTTAGAACTATTTTTTATACTAAGTGAACTAAAACTTACAAGAGCAAGGAGCGGAAATGTCCCTAGAGCAAAAGCAAGCATTGTAAACGCCCCATGAGTAAAACTGCCTGTAGTCAAAGAATACAACTGCATCGATTGGGTAAAACCGCAAGGCAAGAAAAACGTAGCTACACCGACAAGTATTGGTGTAAGGGTATGATTTAATTTTGAAACTCCATGAGCACGTTTGGACAAAAACTTAGGCATTGATGGTTGAAGTTTTTTGGCCCAAGGGAACACATCCAAAAGATTTATCCCCAATACAAGCATCACCAAACCTATTATTAAACCCAGAATAAAAGAAGCAGAAGTGCTCAAGGTGAAGGCTGAACCGATCGCTCCTATCACTCCTCCAAGAACAAAGAAAGCTACAATCCTTCCGACGTGGAACATTACCTGAGGTTTAATTTTGTCTCCTTCCTTTGCAAAAGTTGCAGACATGGAGAGAAGCAAACCCCCTACTACGGCCATACAAGAAGATAGAGATGCAATAATGCCTATCACAAATGCTGTGCCATAAGTGACATTGCTTGCATTAACAAGATTAATCAAACCCATCTTTTGTAAGAGCACGAACAACACTACAAACCCTAATGCAATTGGGACGGCTATTTTAAATTCAGACCAATTATTATCTTTGACTTGTCTCTCTACAGACACTGTGTACCCATGTGACTTTAGAGGGAGAGTTAAATCCACCGCAATTTGCTCGGGTGATTTATCTCCAAAGTCCCCTGTTACTTCGACTGTATTGTTTCTTAAATTTGATTTTACTTGAGTAATGTTTGGCATTTCTCCTAACTCACTTTCTGTCATTAAAACACATGCCTCGCAATGCATCCCGTGGACATGAAAGGTATATTTTTTGTTTTGATCGTTCATATGATTATAATTTCTGGACTTTAATTCTAAGTGAATTCGAAACCACAGACACACTGGAGAAAGCCATCGCCAGTCCTGCAAAAACAGGATTGAGTAGCCATCCAAAAATTGGATAAAACACTCCAGCCGCCAGTGGTATGCCTACAATATTGTATATGAAAGCCCAAAATAAATTTTGTTTTATCCCCAGCATCGTCATTTTAGAAAGTTTGATAGCTTTTACTAATTTGGATATATCCCCACCAAGAAGAGTGATTCCGGCAGATTCTATGGCCACATCTGTCCCTGTACCCATGGCTATACCTACATCTGCTTGAGCCAAAGCCGGTGCATCATTCACCCCATCTCCAGCCATGGCCACAATTCTGCCTTGAGACTGTAATTCTTTTATCTTGGCGAGCTTGTCTTGAGGTAATACATGAGCTACCACATCGTCTATCCCCACAAGTGAGGCCATGTGTTTGGCTGCCCTCTCATCATCTCCGGTGAGCATTACTACCTTAATCCCTAGCTTGTGGAGGTCTGCGATTGCTTGTTTGGATTCTTGTTTTATCTCATCTGCAACCATCACAAAACCAAGCACTTCATTTTTTGTAGTGAGAATCACCGGAGTCTTGCCTTGAAGGGTAAATTTCTCAAGTTTTGAGATGTCGAACTCTCGTCCGAGCTCTACTATGAGTTTTGCATTACCAACAAAATATTCTGTCCCACTGACTATACCCCTAATCCCCTTACCTTGAAGTCCTTCAAAAGCAGAAACTTCTTCTAATTTTATATTTTTTTCCTCAGCATAGTTTACTATCGCGTGTGCGATTGGATGTTCAGATTTCTTTTCGAGTGAGGCAATAATAGAAATTAATTCATCATCCATAAGACTAGAAAGATTTTCTATATCTACAAGTGTTGGTTTGCCTATGGTGATAGTCCCAGTTTTATCTACTATGACTGTGTCTACTTTATGAAGTTTTTCTAAAGTCGCTGCATCTTTAATGAGTATTCCTTCTCTTGCCCCCTTGCCTACCCCAACAATAATGGCTGTTGGTGTGGCCAAACCCAATGCACATGGACAAGCGATGACCAATATCCCCACAAAAGAAACCAATCCAAATGAAAGCGCTTGAGAAAAGCCTAAATATTGAGAACCAACTATTAACCACACAGCCAGTGTGAGAAATGCAATCACAAGCACAATGGGGACAAATATAGACGAGATTTTATCAGCTAGTGCTTGAATAGGCGCCTTACTTCCTTGAGCATCTTCAACCATGCGGATTATTTGGGCAAGCAATGTTTCAGAACCAACTTTTGTGGCCTTAAAAGTAAATACACCAGTGGTGTTTATGGTGCCAGACACAACCCCATCACCTATTTTCTTTTGAGCCGGCATTGGTTCACCGGTCACCATTGATTCGTCTATATATGAAGAGCCATCTGTTATCACTCCATCTACAGGAATTTTTGTCCCTGGCTTCACTATGATTAAATCTCCATGAACCACATCATTCACAGAAATTTCTATTTCTTGCCCATTTCTAATCACTAAAGCTGTTTTAGCTTGAAGGTTTAATAATTTTTCTATGGCATCTCCGGTTTTTATCTTTGAGCGAGCTTCAAGGTATTTACCTAAAGCAATGAAAGTAATAACCACAATAACCACATCAAAATAAGATTGCTCGACATTTATGAATGGTCTAAGAGTTTCTTCAAACGCCCCTATGATAAAGCTATAAAGAAAAGCCGCAGATGTCCCTATACCTATGAGGGTGTCCATATTGGCATGCCCAGTTTTGAGGAACCTATAAAAACCAAGTAGATACGGCTTCCCTACTACAAATAAAGTATAGGTGGCCATCACAGGAAGAAGATGATGAAAGAATTCCTTGGTCACAAAACCCATCTCTGGGGCAAGTTTATAAACCGCGAACATATCCCAAGCCATAATGAAAATACTAATAATGGCCAAAGGTACAGCAGAAATAACTTTTACTTTCATATCTTGAATTTCTGCCAACTTTTCTTTTTTTGATTGATTTAATCCAAGATGTTCTGCATGTTCACTTTCTGACATACCCATGGATTCTGCTGTGGGGATAATGAGTGAATATCCTAAATCTTCAATTTTTTTAGAAAGTGCTTCTGGATTAGTCTTTGTGTTATCAAATTTTATCTTGGCTGACTCTGTCCCATAATTTACTTCCGCCATTTCCACTCCTTCTGTCTTTTTAAAAGTTTTCTCTATGATGCCAGCACATGAAGCACAATGCATCCCACGTATTTTGTATATATGATGACTATCCATTTTATTTTCTCTTTAATTTATAAACCTTTAACACTTCATCCACAGCAATAGTTTGCTTACCTTTGTGTATCTGATGAACTACACAAGTATTAAGGTGATTCTCCATAAGCACATCTTCTATAGATGAAAGTGCTTGTTTAATAGCTGAAGTTTGAGTGATGATATCTATACAGTATTTATCATTCTCAAGCATTTCTTGGAGACCGCGAACTTGTCCTTCAATTATTTTTAATCGTTTTATTAACTTTTCCTTATTTTTTATCATATAAACATAATACCCCCTGGGGGTATATGAGTCAACTTGAGGGTATATTCGTTTGGGGATATCATAAGCATATGACAAACACACACACACCAAATCCAAGAATTGAAGAGAGAGCTAAAACTGGCCCCCATCTTATTAAAAATGAACGTGTTGGTTTCAATGGTCGTTTGGCTCTCCTCCTTACTAATGCGGTTGGGACCATGTGGTGTGCTTACCTCTTTGCTCTCCTTGCCCTCATCAGTCTCCCCGCGGCTATAGAAGGAGGCACCGCTACCCTCATCTCTTGGGTTGCCCAAACATTTCTACAGTTAGTACTCCTATCTGTCATTATGGTTGGTCAAAGAGTAGCCGCAGCGGCTTCGGACAAACAAGCTCTCCAAACATACAAAGACGCAGAGGCTCTCCTAAAGATGCAAGATGAAGTTCATAAACTAATCAAGATAAACAACGAACTCACCCAAGAAATTCACGCTAACGTAGTGAAGAAACAATAGTAATTGTTATTGTTATTGTTAGACTAGATCCAAACTCCAAACATATCCCGTCTCACCATTTGGAGCTTTTGCTTGAGCCACTCTGTTGAAGTCAGAATGGTCATGAAAGTCCCATGAATCCTTGTGACTATCTGCACTATATAAAACAGCTTCTGTATAACCATCGTTTTTTGCTTCTATTAATCTTTTCTCCCTTAAAGCAGTGCCTATACCCTTATTCTTATACTTGGATGCCATAATATAGAATTCTACTGGGTTATCTGAGTGAGTGTATTGCCTCATGTGTGGTGGAGCATTCCTAGAGACAGTCACACCAACTACTTCTCCTCCGTCTACAGCTACAAAATATTTATATTTTTGCCCGATTGACTCTGGGGTTTTATCCAAGAAATCCAGCATCCTTTTTATAAAATGTTCCTTAAGTTCCCCACTCCAATACAAGCTCAAAATCTCCTTTACGGCTTCAACATCTCCCCTATTTAGCTCTCGAATAGTGCCTTTAAACATTGCATTTATTTTACTACTTTTTAAACAAATAACAGGTACTCTATTGAGCGCCTGTTATTTAACTTAAATCAGTAGATTAGAGAGAATTTACTCTAAACTTCCACTACCACCTGTGTTTGGTAATCCAGGAGCAGGGATAAAGATTCCGCCACCGCCATTTGTGGTGATAACTGAAGTACCATTACCTACAATCACCCCCTCTCCTATAGAAGGAGAAACATTCGCTCCGCTGACAGCCGAAGTGGCTACAACATTCGCAGGATTTATTGTGAATTGATAAGTATTGTTAACTGCATTTGTGGCCAAAATGTTACAAACAACTGACAGGACAACAGAACCTCCTGAAGGGATTCTTATTGGATTGTCCAAAACAAATGTATTTAGGTTATTTGAGCTAAGTACATTCATTGAATTACTGCCTGTGTTTAATACAGCTGTATTGTTTGTATTGTTAATCACTCGACAATTTGAGAGATATGATGCTGATGCACCGCTACCTGTGTTCAAACTAAAAGGAATCCTTGAAACCAAAATATCTTCGGTCGAAGCACTGGCATCCAACCTGACGTATGCAAACGCCACATTAGGAACTGCACTTAAACCATTTTGGGTAATAGTTAATGGATTAAGACCAACTAGAAGAGTTGAATTTGCCGCCTCTACACTTGTGGCACCAAAAGCCATAAAGCCTATGAAAGCTACAGCAATCGGAACCATTAATAATTTTTTGATATTCATAATAATGTTGTTAAAGCTAATAAAACAGTACTACCTAGTTCACTGTCTTATCTACGTAGACGTTTAGCCAGAGATGGCATTACAGCCCAAAAACACTCATCATTACGAGTCAGATTTGTATTTTAATTCTAAAAAGGAGAGTATTCTTGTTTTAGTAGATTTTCTAAAGGAATGAATCTTGGTTCTGGTATCTTATCCCATTCACACCACCTCCATTCATCACATTTGTTTGGTTCCAATATTTTTACCTCACCACTAATATAATCCGCTGTTACATATGCAGTTAGATAATGTTTACTCTCTTTAACAAAAACATCATTAGTAAAAGTTGCTTGCTTTATATTATCTATTTCTATACCTATCTCTTCTGAGATTTCTCTCTTTGCACATTCCTCCAAAGTTTCTCCAAACTCCAAATGTCCTCCAGGGAAAGCCCATGTCCCCTCCCCGTGCGAACCTTTTCTTTTTCCTAGCAAAACTTTATTGTCTTTAATAATTATTACCCCCACTCCAACTTTTGGTATATTTTCTGAGGTTTTCATTTTTCTATTATAGCACTCATCATTTCCTTGAATTTAGGCCTATTTTGGGCTATTCTGGCCTTATTGCCGAGTCGTCTAATGGTAGGACAATCGCCTCTGAAGCGGTTTATCTTGGTTCGAGTCCAAGCCCGGCAGCCTTATATAAATGCTAATATAAACATATGAAAAAAATAATAACTTTCGGTGTGATAGTGGTTCTAGTAGTCATCGGACTATTCATGCGTGGTTCTTTTGGTGGCTCTCAGCAGATATCTAAATTAGATACAATTGATACTGTTGGAAATTTCTACAATGATTGGTTGAAAGCCTTGAAAGACCCAACAACAGTTCCAAACCTAGTGACATTATCCAAAACATCGTACTTGAGTAAGCCACTTCGTACTCGAATTACTGATGCTCAAAAGGACCAGACTCCAAATCATCTTGATCCAGTTTTGTGCCAAACTGTTATTCCTCAAAGCATCTCTATTAGAAGAGTCTTTGAGACTGCAGACAAAGCAGAAGTGCTAGTGATGTCACGAGACAACACTGTGACCAGCCAAGCCATAATCGAGCTTAATAAGTTGAAAGGTGGCTGGTATATAAATGAAATCAAGTGCTCACTTGGAGAATTTGCCCCAGAAAAAGAATTTAGTTTTGAGCAAAAAGGTTTCTTACTCAAAGCCTCTGTCCCCATACCTTATAACTCAAAGAATTGGCACCTAGTATATGAAGAAAACGGCCAAAAAGGTAATGTCATACCACTTTTCTTTGATTCAACCAGCAAGTGTATAAATATAGACAAGAGTGAATCCATCTGTAAACCAGACCAATTGACTGAAGCAACAGAAGTGTTTGTACAAGGCCAGATGACCGAAAGTGGTATCAGCATAAAACGATTAGAATTTGTTAAGTAGAGTTTAAATTACTGCAATCAAAACGTAGATGGATAATATTATCTATTTGCTATAATCACTATATGAAAATTGCTATATGTGGAAGCATGGCATTCTCCAAAGAAATGATAGTGACTAAGTCTAAACTTGAAGCCCTTGGACATAGAGTTTTAATCCCTAACAATGCAGACAAATATGCAAGCGGGGTTATGAACATTGAGACCAAATGGGAGAAAATTCAAGGTGATTTAATCAGAAACTGGTACAACGTCATAGATTCAATGGATGCAGTTTTGGTTTTGAATTATACAAAAAATAATATTGAACATTACATCGGAGGTAATGCCCTTATGGAGCTCGGCTTCGCTCATATTCTAAACAAAAAGATTTTTCTTCTAAATCCAATACCTAAAACAAGCTATACGGATGAGATAGAAGCGGTGAATCCAATAATCATAAATGGTGATTTATCATTAATAAAATGAAATCTATAACAGGAATTCTCTATAGAAATATTCTTAAACCCATTCTTTTTTTATTTCCTGCTGATAATGTTCATGAATGGTTCCTTATGATTGGGAGGCTCTTGGGTAAATCAAGATTTGATAAATATTTTGTCAAGAAACTTTGGTCATATGAAAACCCGATGCTCGAGCAAAATTTATTAGGCTTGAATTTTAATAATCCCATTGGTCTCGCGGCTGGCTTTGACTACAACGCTGACCTTGTAGAAATATTGCCTTCCGTTGGATTTGGTTTTCATACTGTGGGTACCATCACCAACGAATCTTATGGAGGCAATCCTCCACCCATGCTCGCTCGTCTACCCAAGTCTCGCTCTCTTTTAGTCAACAAAGGTTTCAAGAATGATGGTATTAAAAATGTTTTGAATAAATTGAAAATAAACAAAACCACTTCTCTCCGTGGTGTCAGCATTGGAGCGACAAACAAAGCTTACACAAACTTTGCCTCTATGGTTGAAGATATTGTGGCTGGATTTAAGACTGCAGAAAATTTTAAAGATTTTGATTATTACGAATTGAACATTAGTTGCCCAAATCTTCAAAACGTTCAAAACCTAGACATTAAAATTGATTCCCCACTCGGTTTAGGCCAATTATTGAGAGTTTTGGAGTCAGAACATATAAATAGGCCAGTCTTCATCAAAATGCCCTTGGAGAGGCGTTTGGAGGACATAAAGGCCATTGTAGACACCGCTCTACCCTTCCGATTCATCCAGGGTCTGGTTCTCTCAAACCTGGCCAAAGACCGTACTAATCCTGCTCTTTATGAAGAAGAATTAAATGGTTTAGGATTAGGAAATTTTAGTGGCAAACCCGTTGAAGACACATCTAACGAAGTGTTGAATTTTGTCTATAAAACTTATCAAAAGAGATTTATTTTAGTCGGTGTTGGTGGAGTTTTCACCGCCGAAGATGCATATAAAAAAATAAAATTAGGAGCATCCCTTATCCAACTCATCACTGGATTGATTTATATGGGTCCTCAACAAATTGGAGTGATGAATGAAGAGCTTGTAGAATTATTAAAAAAGGACGGGTTCAAAAATATCAGCGAAGCAGTAGGGGCAAATCATTAAACAAACCCAGGGAAGAAGTCGGTTTTTATGTGTCTAGATTTTACACCCATATCCTTCAAAACCTTCTCGAAGGTAGTCACCATCATATGAGGACCAGAGATATAGAAATATCTTTCCATATAATCCGGAGCATATTTCTTTATCATCTCTGCAGTTATAAATCCCCTCTCTCCAGTCCAAGTTGGTGGGACACCTGCATCAGATAGTGTATAAACAGTCTGTATTCCTAATTTTTCATAAGCTTCATCAAAAATATTTATATAAGCAATATCTTCTATAGTTTTATTCGAATAAAATGACACTATATCCCGTTTCTCATTTGTATCCACCAAAGATTTCAACATACTTCTAAAAGGAGTGATGCCTATACCACCAGCAATGAAAGCCAATTTTTTATTTTTGTTCTTAGGTAGGGTGAAGTCCCCCGCTCTCTGTGAGGCCACTATCACATCTCCTGCTTTTAGATTTAGAAGATTATTTTTATATGAACTCATTTCTGGATAAAACTTTAGACCAATCCTTATGGTATCTTCTGTTGGTGAAGAAGCGATGGTGAAGTATCGTCTATTGCCTCGATTATCCGGATTATTATGGGCAAAGGTCCACTCCATATATTGTCCGGGTCTAAAACTGAATTTTCTGTTACTTGAGAAGATAAAATCGTATGTATCCTTAGCCACTACTTTTATTTGAACCAGTTTAAGGATTAGTTTTTCCTTTGGACTGACCGTATAAGAGAAAATATTACCAACCACGAGCGCCAGTTCTGGAGAGAAGTAAAAAGAACCAATATGCGTAGCTGGAGCGAATAGGAATCCGACGATTAATCCATAAACAATCCTCAAATACTTTGTGGGTGGAGTAGTAAGTGGTTCTGTGAGCATCACAAAAGCAAAGAAAAATGCCGAGGAAGAGAATAAAAATCTACTAAAATCGGTGAAATATGAACCACTGGAATGATAGAAAATAATTGCGATAAATGAAGCCAAGAAAAAGCTCAACACCAAATCCCATCTCAAAATTTTCCTCACAATTAAAAATCCTCCAACTACAACAGGTAGAACCATCCATGGGTTACCTATCCACCAACTTGCAGACAAACCAAGCGCAAATGATGTGAGAACGAGAGCAACCGCCGCTGGATTGAATATGTGCTTACTACGTATGGCGAGGATATATTTGGTCGCCATGGAGAGAATGCCAGCCCATAACCCAATAATATAAAAATCTGTATCAACAAATGATTTTATTGGAGTAATAAGAAAAACCAATATCAGAGCGGTGATATACATTGACTCAATATTTGTAGGTGCTTTAAACACTCTGGAGAAAATAGTGTTTATGGCGTAACAAACCGCAGTGATATAGACCACGGAGATAACTAAGGCAAGTGGTGTATAAGGCAAGAAACCAAGATATCCAAACACCATCGCGAACACCAAAAGAGTCATGAGGTAATACAAAACCAATCTATACATAGTGACCACATTCAATTTTTTATCTATAAAATTCATCATAATTTTTTCGTATAATTTTCAAATCCTGTAGTCGCCGTTCCCTGTCCGTTTTTATCTATCATATACCCTTCGAACCCATCTAACTTTTCTATAAAATAAATTCCTTCTCTACCCATGGCAAACGCCGCGGTGGCAAACCTGTCTGCTTCATAAATATTTGAACCAATAACTGTGAGGCTCAAAACTTCTTCAAGTGGCCCCATCTCGTGTGGATTATAAATATGCTGGCCTCTTATGTATGTGCCTGAAGTGGCGATGCCCATGGGCCCGTCTCCACCTAGATAAACAACTTTAACTATTTCTTCTCTCTGAAATGGGTTTCTGATGCCCACACTCCATTTTTCTTTCTGCTCATTTAGACCTCTAAATTCTATGTCACCCCCTACATCTACAGAAAAGTTTTTAAACCCGAGTTTGTCTAATATTAATGCCCCATTATGTACAGCCCAACCTTTCACCAAACCAGAAGGATCTATGGAGCCGTCTGGTTTTTTAATATCAAAAAAACCATTTGTTTCTTGTTTTGTTTTTTCTGCCAAACTAAAAACTTCTTTCATTTCCTCACTCGAGTTTTCTATTTTTAATTCTCCTCTGTTTATGGCACTAATTTCACTTGTCTCTTTATAAGTACTAAACTTCTCATCTACACTGGTAAAATAATCAAAAACTTTTTCTAAAGTTTCTTTGGTTGCCCCAGAATCAACAACCTCCACTGTAGTGGGCATACCCATTATAATGCGAGTATCTTTCATTTATTTTAAAGCATTAGTGAGCGCAGCAGCCAAAGATTCTTTAAATGCTTGGCTTGTATATGAGGCTCCAGAGATAGCGTTCACATTGGCACTTTGGGTAGAGATAGCTTCTGACTTAAGTTGTGGCATAGCGTAGTCATATATCATTTGAGATCTTCCTGGTCCACCAGTTTGACTAGAATAAGTCACATCAGCCAGTTTCCCTCCAGAGATCACTGCATTCACTTGAATGTAATCCGTGTATGCATAAACACTGTTTCCAGGATAAGTACCATCTCTATATTTACTCATCATTCCACCAGAATCCATCATCGTTCCACCAGTACTTGGGTTAACTGTAGTTGTAGGAGCTGGGATGGTTGGAGGTCTAGTCATCACTCTCCCATCATCATCAAACTCTTCAGAGTCATCTCCAAAAAATCTGATATTCGGTAATACAACTGTTGGTGCAGGATTGTTTGTTGAAGTCAGTAAACTATCTAAACCTGTACTCACATTTTTACGCGTGAAGGTTGCAAACAAAGCAAATGCAACTATCACCCCAAAAGAAAGAAATATCTTCTTCATTTTACTTTATACGAATTAAAGAATGTTTTGGTGCTTACTCACAAGCAATTTTTTCAGTCACACCACCTGTACTAGTAAGAGCAAGTAGTGTTGTGCTAGCATAACCATTTGAATCTACACACCACACTCCTCCACCTTGGAGAGTGACCGCCACAACATAAGATACTGAATCATTCGCACAGGCCGTATCTCCTCCTCCAACTACTGTCTGGGCTGCTAAAACCATAGAATTTATATTGTTATCTTTGGTTGGGTCAAAAACACTATTAACAGTAGCGCAGTCAGTTCCTGAATCTCCATAAGAAAAATTATTTTCATTATAATAAAGTGCTGATTGTGCCCTTACGCCATTCAGAGTTGCCTTGGCCGAAGCATCGTGCGCTTTTTCTCTAGACTTACCAATTGAACTCATCACAATAGATGAAAGTACTCCAATAATAGCAATCACTACTAATAGCTCAATGAGCGTGAATCCTTTATTTATTTTCATCCTTTCATTATAACAAAACTTATCTTGATTCTCCTTATTTTATAATTACTCATAACGCAAGGCATCAATAGGATTTAGCTTTGCAGCCCTTTGGGCTGGATAATACCCAAAAATAATCCCAATTATTGCTGACACACCAAATGCCAGGATTACAGATGAGAGAGAAACTTTTGTTTGGAGAATCCCCGTAGCTGTGACAGCAAACGATATTCCCCACCCTAAAGCAACTCCTATCACTCCTCCAGTGAAAGTGAGCATCACCGCTTCGAACAGAAACTGAGTGTTAATATCCCTAGACTTTGCTCCAATGGCCTTGCGCAAACCAATTTCTCTTGTTCTTTCTGTGACCGAAGTGAGCATCATATTCATAATACCTATTCCTCCTACTACCAGAGAAATACTGGCGATAGAAGCCAAAAACAAAGTGAAAGTACTCACTACAGTAGATAATGCCCCCAAAATATCTTCCTGAGAAATAATCGAGAAATCTGGCTCAGCTACTCTATGAGAATCAAGTAACACTCCATTGATTAAATCTCTGACCGTATTCATTTCATCTTTATTGGTGACACTGACTGCAATGGTAGAGAGGTAATCAACCCCAGAGAGAACTTTCTGCATAGTCGAAAGAGGTACCAGGACCATATCATCTGGACCAGAAAAACCAGCCCCACCCTTGGCCTCAAGGATGCCAACAACTCTAAAATTAGTTTTGTTTATTCTGATACTCTTTCCGATTGGATCAACTTCTCCAAATAAATCTTTGGCCACCGTGGCTCCAAGTACTACATCACGACCTATTGAACGAACAGCTGATTCAGAAATAAAATCTCCAGTAGCAACATTTAAATTATGTAATTGAAGAAATTGTGTGGTGACCCCGTTGACGGTTGTGTTTGTATTATTACCTGTAGGAGCGGCAATCTGAAAACGACGAGACAATTCTGGAGAAATCATCCCCACTCCTTCAACTGCTTTTATTTTATCTATATCTTTGTTCTCTAATGTTTGAGCAGAACCTCGCCCTGAAGAAACTATGCCCCTCCCTGGTTGAACCACTCCAGGTAAAATAGTAAGTAAATTTGAGCCCAAACCTTCAATACTTGTTTGAATTTGGCTCTTGGCTCCTTCACCAATAGAAATCATCGCAATCACTGATGAAATTCCAATAATAATACCCAACATCGTGAGTGATGATCTTACTTTATTGGCTGAAATGGCAGTATATGTTTCTTCTAATATATCTTTAGTTGTCATGATGAGTGATGAATTATTCTTTTCTGGTGAGTCTTGGTGTCACTAACAATTTCCCCATCTCTAAGGTGAATTATTCTATCCGCATGCTCAGCTACTTCAGATTCATGAGTAATGAGTACTATAGTTCTACCCTCTTCTTCATTTAATCTTTGGAATGTCCCTAAAACAATATCTCCTGTTTTGGTGTCCAAGTTTCCTGTTGGCTCATCAGCGAGGATAAGGGTCGGGTTGTTCACAAGCGCACGAGCAATGGCCACTCGTTGGATTTGCCCACCAGAAAGTTGGTTGGACATATGCACAAAATGTTCTTCATCGAGCCCAGCAGACTTTAATGCTTGCCTAGCTCTTTCCTCTCTCTCAAAATGTGGAATATTTTTGTATACCAAAGGCAACAACACGTTTCGTAGGACGCTGGTCCTAGGAAGAAGATTGAATGATTGAAAAACAAAACCTATTTTATCTCTTCTTATATCTGC
The DNA here is from genome assembly GCA_049304015.1 of Minisyncoccia bacterium. Classification (GTDB taxonomy): domain Bacteria; phylum Patescibacteriota; class Minisyncoccia; order Phycocordibacterales; family Zambryskibacteraceae; genus JAIFWN01. Next base: position 28,183 of record JBAQNS010000017.1, read on the forward strand.
CAACTCATCGTCCGAAAAGGAAGAAACATCCTTGCCATCAAGAAAATATTCACCACTAGTGGCTGTGTCTAAAGCTCCAAGGATATGCATTAGTGTTGATTTACCAGAACCAGAAGGGCCCATAATGGCCACAAACTCCCCATCTTCAATTTGGAAGTTTATATTCTTTAGTGCCTCAAAGACGAGAGCGTCATTTCTATATATCTTCCCGACATTTTTTACTTCAATCATATTGATACTTGTAGCTAAAAAACTATCTACTTGTGGCTCTGTTGGCGCCATTAGTTGTGGTCGTTCTTGCTCCCCCACCAAAAAGGCTTGGAGCAGCAGCTGGTGTAGCTGTTGTAGCTGACACAGTTCTAACCACAACTTGATCTCCCTCATTTAATCCAGAAATAATCTCCACAGCATTATCGCTCAACAAACCTGTTTCAATATATAGTTTTTCTGGAACAATTTTTGATGGCACAGGTGCAGTGCTTGAAGCCACCAATGGTGGATTAAAGATTTGTACATAAGAGCCCTTAGTATCTGACTTCACCGCACTGGCTGGTACAAATAGTGTGTCATTTTTAACATCTGTAATAATAGATGCGCTGACACTCATGCCGGCTAGAATTCTAGAATCTTCTGTATCGAATGCTACTTTCGCATTATAAGTAACTACTCCTTGGTTTATTGTTCCTACTAAATCAAGCTCAGAAATTGTGCCCGTCATCGTCAAGCCATCTATAGCATCAAATGTCAGAGTGGCTTTATTTCCAATTTTAACCTTGGCTGCATCAACCTCATTCAACGAAATGTCTGCCATCTGTGATTTGCTAATCATCGTAGCTATAACCGTTCCTCCACTTGCAGAGTCTCCAACCTTTACATTCATTCTTCCTACAACACCATCAAATGGTGCTCGAATAAAATAATCTGAATAAGCATTTCTTTTTTGTTCAAGTGATATGGCCTGAGACCTTACATCATAACTATCAGCTCCCTTAATTAGATTATTTAGTGCTGTAGTGTTAGTGAGAATGCTACCTTGTGCCACAAGGATACTTGATAGCTGACTATTAAGTGATGAAAGCCAGTTGTTTACATTTGTGGCAGCAGTATTAGCAGTAGTACTTGTATCAGAATTTATATCAACTATATAAGAAATAGCGTTTTGAGTATCTTTCATTGCCTCAATATTCTTCTTCACCATTTGATGAGTATCCTCTATTAGCAAATCAATGCTTGAAGGAGCGCTCGTTCTAGTCAAAGAATTGTACTCTTTCAAAACTGTCTCATACTGAAGCTTAGCCGCATCATAATTTGCTCCCGCCTTCATAATATAAGCGCGAATAGTATCACTATGACTACTTGAATCAAATAAATAGCCGTTAGTTGTATAAAACAAATCGTCCATTTTTTTCATCATGTCAGGATAAGCAATAAAAACATTTGAGATTGCATTCCATCCATCATTATATGAACGATTTAGTGCACTCTGTGCAGATTGAACATCAGCAATATCGGCTGGCTTTGTTAATTTATCGAATGCCACTTGAGCTGATTCGTAAGTTAGACGAGCATCCCTTGAATCTATCTCTGCAATTAATTCCCCAGCTCTTATACTTTTTCCTGCTTGGGCATAAGTACGAAGAATATCCCCTGATGCTTTGGCTTTTAAATCAATTTGGTTAGATGAAGAGACCTGGCCACTACCAGAAATAGAAGAAACCACAGTCCCCCTTTCAACCCTGTTGACCACATAGCTAGGTTCACCGGCTGAACTAAAAATATTTTTGTATCCATAATATCCAACAATAACAACTAAAAGCATAACCAAACCACTTTTGAGTTTATTATTGATTATTTTAGACTTGATTGTTTGATATTTCATATTATTTTATGTTCACTGTTGTAGTGGCTTGCACTGAAATATTTGCCGGCATAACTCTTACTAATTTAGCCACTATTTCCCCATCATCGTTTGGATATCCTATTACAACCACATAATCATCTAATTGAATATCAGAACTACTAATACTATCTCTGTACTTTCGAATTAAAGTGTCATCAGTAAATCTAATGATTTTTTCTAAATTATTGCCAGTGGCAACTACCATAGTGGGAGGTGTTATCCTTAATACCTTACCAGATGCTCCATGACCATCTACTAAGCCGCTTCTCATCATACCCATCATGCCCCCATCAAAATATAAATTCCCAGAATAATTATCACCCAATCTTGAAGAAAAACGGGCTTCTCTAAAACCAATCTCAATACCCATTCTAAAAATAATTACCACTAAAATTAAAATGACAAATCCTCCTATGAGATGTCGACCATTTTTTGATTCTATAAATTTTTGTATATTCATATATTTAATTAAAAGCGTTCTGCTTATTAAAATATCTAAAGGCCCCTAATCGTTTTACTGATCTTGCTGACCAAGAAAATACTCCAAGAAGAGAAACGAAGACTATCAAAGTAAGCATGGGTACAGATTCTACCAGAGACAATGATATCTCTTTTAAATACAAGGAAATCGTGCTGAAATCATAGAAAACAATCATAGCATAATCATAAAAGCCTGAAGACAAAATACCTCTAAACAAAGAAATAGAGACAAAAAATATTGCCACAAGTGAACCAATGGAGACAAAAATTCTATATATGATGGCTCGATTCTTTACTTTTTCTGCTTCAGTAAAAAGCTGGGCCTTAAGTCGACCCTTAAATTCTTCATCACAATCCACCCTAGACAACCTAAAATCAACCTCTTTAGTCATATTATCGTTATACGAATTAAAGCTCAATTTGGTGCTCATATTATTTTTTTATATTAGTTTTCATTTTTTTTAAAGCTCTAAGATATCTACTCTTTACTGTGTTTAGTGGTTCACTCATGATCTCACCAATCTCAAAAAAAGTCATATCCTCTGTGTGTTTTAAGGAAATAATTAATTTTTCATCCTCAGATAAATTATCCAGTGCCTTCTCTAAAAGAATTAAATTTTCCTTCCTCTCAAGGATTTCAAATTGATCATCAGATTCATCTTTAATATTTGCTTCAAATGACTCAACATCTTCATCTTCACTATTTAATGAAGAGAAATTTAAACTTTTTTTCTTTCTGAAATAATCAGTGACTGTGTTCCTAGTAATACTATAGATCCAAACTTTGAAATTCTTATTTTTATCAAATTTATGCAAATTTCTAATAACCTTCAAGAATACTTCTTGGGTGATATCCTCTACTTCTTCCTTTCGACCCAAAAGCCTAAAGGACAAGTTATACACCGCCCCTAAATATCTTTCTATTAGAATATTTAATGATGACTTAGCACCATTCTCATATTGTTCTATGAGTTCGACGTCTGTATCTTGCATATAAAAAACTTAAACTTTCAGGTACTTGCGTATAGCAAGCGTACTAGAAAGAGCTCCTATGAAAATTCCTGAGAAAATAATTATTATGAATATTTGTGGAAACTGGTGAAGATAGTAATTAAAAATATTCATCCCTATAAAGAAGTTCTCGGTCACCTTCCCCAGCCAGTAAGTAATGGGTAGGAATAACAAAAGAGTAATAAATCCAGCCACTAACCCATAAATAATACCGACAATAACAAATGGACCTTGGATATAAGACGATGAGGCACCAACAAGGCGCATGACACTTATTTCATCCTTCACTATATAAATAGTCAATCTAATTGTATTAAAGGCAATAAGCACAGAAATAGCAACAAATGCTAGGGTGATGGCAAAACCAAGTCGATGAGCTGCATCAATAATTTTTGTAAGTTTATCTATAGCCGTCTTATTTTGGTTATAGTTCACATGGTCAATAATAGAAAGCCCTGAAGCCGAAAGACTATTTTTACCTTGAAGGAAATCTGCTATGGCTTGATATTGGGATGGGTCTTTTGCCTTTACATTTAGTGTGGCCCCAAGTGGGTTATCTCTAAGTTCACCTAAGGCATCTAAGATTGACTGATCGTTCGCATGACGAGCTTTGAAGGTATCAAGCGCTTCTTCTTTGCTCACATAAGTGACCATAGAAACAGAAGGCAAACTTTCCAAAGAATGTTTGAGCTCAAGGATACTGCCTTCATCTGCTGTGCCTATAATAGTCACATTCACATCAACTTTGTTCCTCAATTCTGCAAGGGAAGTATTCAAAATGGCACTTCCAAATATTAGAAATCCTAAAACAAACAAAGTCACCATCATCACAAGCACAGAGGCTAGTGAGACTGTGCCATTTCTCCAAAAATTATAGAAACCAGAGCGAGTTATTCTTTTAGTATTTGTCCAAAGCATATATTTTATTATACGAAATATTTACCCTCTTTATCATCACGAACAATTTTTCCTTTCTCCATGGCTATCACTCGTTTGCCCAAAGAATCAATCACTCCTTTATTATGTGTAGTCAGGATGACGGTTGTGCCCATATCATTAATCTTTTTTAAAATTTGCACTATATCGTAGGTATTCACTGGATCAAGGTTCCCTGTAGGTTCATCAGCAATGATAATGTCCGGTTGATTCACTAGAGCCCTCGCGATGGCCACCCTCTGCTTCTCTCCACCTGAGAGCTCATGTGGGAAATTCCACATTTTGTTCCCCAAATCTACAAGCTCAAGAACGTGTGGCACATCTGCTTCTATCTCATGATCTGGTCTGCCTACAGCTTCCATCATGAAGGCGATGTTCTCATAAACAGTTTTGTTTGGAAGTAAACGAAAATCTTGAAAGACCATGCCTATTTTCCTTCTAAATTCGTTTATCTCATTTTTCTGTAGAGAGTGAACGTCGGTGGATTCATAGAAAACCTTACCTCCTGTTGGTTTCTCTTCTGCAAGAAACATTTTAAGGAGGGTGGTCTTACCTGCCCCAGATTGACCCACAATAGAGACAAATTCCCTAGGTTCTATAGAGAAAGTGACATCTTGTAAGGCTACTGATGAATCAGGATAAACCTTGCTTACTCGGTCAAAGAAAATCATTGCTCTATTTTAGCATTTTTACCCCCGCGAGCCAAGAATTTTGACTATAGACCCTTCTCGGCTTCTATAAATTCGTCTAAAGCGCCGTTCAATACCTTATCAGTTTGAGAGGTTTCTACATCAGTCCTATGATCTTTGACCATTTTGTACGGATGAAGAACATATGAGCGTATCTGACTCCCCCATTCGTTGGCTGTACTTTTGGACACATACATTCCTTTTTCCTTGGCTTTCCTTTCATCGTCTTGAAGTTTATAAAGTTTGGCTTCAAGCATAGCCAGAGCCTTCTCCTTGTTCTGTGCCTGACTACGTTCTGTCTCTACGTGTACTGCTAGGTTCGTGGGTATATGTACCACCCTAACCGCCGTCTCACGTTTATTTACATTTTGTCCGCCAGGACCACTGGACTTCGATGTCTCAACTCGTATTTCATCAACAGGAATCTTGAGTTCGTCAGGATTCTCAAATTTAGGTATAACTTCAACCATACAGAAAGAAGTCTGTCGTATATCCTTGGCTCCAAAGGGAGATAGGCGCACGAGGCGGTGCACTCCCGATTCGTTTTTGAGTGTCCCATAGACACCTTTGCCACTCACTTCTAAAGTGATGTTTCTATAACCTCCGTGATTGTTTTCATTTTGACTTAGTATCACTGAACTAAAACTTTTTGATGTGAAGTATTTTAAATACATTTCTAGAAGCATACGAGTGAAATCTTCTGCGTCGTCCCCTCCTGCTCCAGAGAAAATAGTCATAATCGCATCCCCCATATCGTATTTACCTACTCCTTCTAACTCATCCTTCAAAATTTGAAGCTCTTTAATCTTGGCCTGAGCATTTTCTTTATCAGACCAAAAATCTGCACTAGACATAAGCGCTTCTATTTCTTCAATTTTCTTCTGTATATTTTCCTTAATCATGAGCCAGAGGCCAGAATCGAACTGGCGACCTACCCCTTACGAAGGGGTTGCTCTACCAACTGAGCTACTCTGGCACCACACTGCCTCGCCCGTAGGCTATGGCCGAGGGAGCCAAGACCCGGGATCGAACCGGGGACCTCTTCCTTACCATGGAAGTGCTCTACCGACTGAGCTATCTTGGCTTAATTCTACAAAGCGAAACAGGTCATATATTAGTATACATCCCGAGCTTCGGCAACGAAAAATTTCAAAATTTATGCGTGTGCCCAGAATCAAAAATTTCTTTTTCTTTAAGGAATAATTTTAGAGAAATATGATAAATCGTATAAGTGATGAAGTAAGCAGAAAGAACATCAATAGAATAGTGCAAATGCGCAAGTAGTACCACGACACCAAAAAAGACGGAGCTAAACAAATACAACCTCCTTAGAAAATTATTATCCCAAAAAATCAAAGCCAATAAAAATGGTAATCCAGTATGGCCAGAGAAGAACAAATCACCTCCGAACACGAAAAAGCTTAGAAAACCAGTTGGACTAATAACTTGAGCTGTTGGAAATGGGGCTAAGTGTGTGAGGGTAATAAACACTGAACGAGTCAAAATAAATAATGAAACACTCTTTAATAGAAAAGGTAGTTTCCATGGATAACGAAAACATAGAACGGCTATACTTATAAAAAGAAACCATGAACCAAATATAAAAAGTGCATCTACATCGTAAACACGGATATTACTAAGAATTATGTCCGTCACAGGATTAGAGATACTCTCTGTGGCATACACACCTGCATAAAAATTAAACACCAAACTAAGTAGCAGTAGTGCTAAAGATGTCAAAGAAACTATAATAAAGTTCTTTTGACTAAAATAAGTCTTGTACGAATCAGTCCATTCTTTCATATATTGTCTATGGTAACATAAGTATAATGGAAATTTGGCTTGAAAACATGACCCAAACAGCACCCTTTTTGGTTTATGGGGTAGTGTTTTTATTAACTATAGTTGAAGGGCCGATTGTATCAATAGTGGCTGGTTTATTGTTCAAACTTGGATTTTTCCCTTTTATCCCTATTTTTATAACTTTAATCATTGGTGACCTCGTTGGAGATAGTATTTGGTATTTTGTAGGTTCTCACTTTGGTATGTCTTTCATTAGACGTTTTGGGAAATATGTTGGAGTGACCGAAGAAAGCGTAGAAAAGGTCAAGGATGTTTTTCATAAACAAAAGGAACGAATATTAATCTTATCAAAGATGACAAATGGTTTAGGACTCTCTATGGCCGTGCTCCTCACTGCAGGAATGGTCAAAATTCCATTCATTAAATATATATATCTAAACGCTATAGGAGAAATAATATGGACAGGAATGCTCGTCGCCGTTGGGTATTTCTTCGGTCAGTGGTATATACAGATTGATACTTGGATGGGTCGTATTGGGTTTGTAGGAATATTTGTTTTTGTCATTATTATTTTCCTTCAAATAAAGAAATACTTTAATAAAAAAGCTTTAGAAATGAGTTTAGAATAATTTATGCAACCACTCCGTATAGCTATTGTGTGTGACTTAGTCCCAGGACAAGCTGGCGGTTCATATATCTCGTCTGTACGTTTTGCTGAACTACTAACTAAAAAAGGTCATCATGTCATCTTGGTTGGCGCTCAGGATTCGAAGCAAAAACCAGTGAGCGAATATAAAGGTATACCTATGTATCAATTCTTCTCGATCCCAGTCCCTGGTTCTAATCGTTTTTATTTTCAATCATTCCCTTCTAAGAAGGCTTTAAAGAAACTTTTTATAAAGGAAAAAATAGAAATAGTGCATACTATGTTCCCATCATATTCTTGCTTTATGGCCAAGCGAGCAGCCAAAGAACTTAAGATTCCAGTCGTAGCACATATCCATACACAACCAGAAAACATTCTTATATTTTTCCCAAAATTTCTACAAACAAACTTTATAAACAATATTATCCTTCGGTATTTAGTCTGGTTTGTTCGTGGGGCCAAACAGATTATTTGTCCATCAGAATTAGGTAAGAAAATTTATAATGACTATGATCCGTCTTTGCCCATTAAAGTAATTAGTAATGGGATAAATATGTCTCATTTCTATAAACAAAATACTCCTACTACAAAAAAAGAAATTCTTTTTATTGGACGCTTCACAGCAGAAAAAGATCCCCGCACAGTAATAAATGCGATGTTTGAAATTTTGAAATCTGATCCAGAAGCACGGCTAAACCTAATAGGCACTGGGCCACTAGAGAAAGAAATGCAAACATTAGTTAAAAATAAAAAGGCAGAAAACAACATTAGGTTTTTAGGCAAAGTGTCAGAAAAAGACTTATTGAAAGCTTATAATAACTGCAGTTTGTTTATATTACCTTCGAAGGTTGAGCTTGAAGGTATGGTAGTGCTTGAGGCCATGGCTTGTGGCAAACCAATCATCATAGCCAATTCAGAAACTAGTGCTTCAAAATATTTTGTCCAAAACAATGGATTTTTGTTTGAACCAGATGATTATAAAGATCTTGCTGAGAAAGCTCTAAGAATACTTAATAATGATTCACTTAGAGAACAAATGGGAGAGACGAGTTTCCGAAATGCCCTAGAGTATGACATCAATAAAAGTGTCAACAAACTTGAAGAAGTATATTATTCAGTATTATGAGATTAAGCTTAATCATCCCTGCTTATAATGAGGAAAAGTATATCGGAACCTGCCTCGAACATGCTTTAAGGAATTCTAAGGGTAAATTTAGTGAGATTATAGTCATAGACAATGCGAGCACTGACAGTACAAAGGATGTTGCAGAAAAATACCTTGGAGTAAGGGTTATAAGAGAAGACCAAAAAGGTTTGACCAAAGCTCGACAGAGAGGATACACAGAATCAACTGGAGACATCATTGCCTATATTGATGCAGATACACACATGCCAGAAAAATGGATTGATATTTTAGAAGAAAATTTTTATAAAAACCCTAACTGCGCCTGTTTGAGTGGACCATATATTTATTATGATGTTTCAAAATTTAAACAACTATTAGTGAAATTGTATTGGTATCTAGGGATGCCCTTGTATGCCCTAATTGGTTATATGGTGATTGGAGGAAATTTTGTAATACAGAGAAAAGTTTTAGATAAAATGAATGGCTTTGATACAAATATAAAATTTTATGGAGAGGATACAGATATCGGTCGCCGAGCTAGCAAGTTTGGGAAGATAGTATTTAATCCAAGGTTCTATATGTATACCTCAGCTCGCAGGCTAAATGGTCAAGGATTTTTCTCTACAGGCTATACATACGTTATAAACTTCTTTTCTGAAGTCTTTCTACACAAACCAATCACAGAAGAATACAAAGATATTAGATAATTATTTGCTATTGACAAACATGAAATTGCATCTATAATATTTATAGATAGTTCTCCCCTCCAACCAAGGGCTCTATGCCAACCGGCACAGTTTTACTAAAGTGTAGGAAGTGCGGCCAACACGGACACTGGAAATACCAAGATGGTTCAATCAGTGTCGAGTTCTACTGTGTCTCAGACGGCGCACTAGCCTTCCTCGAGGCACTTTCTGCAAAGAAAGCTGAGCCTGGTGAGGTAGACAAGGCCTTGAACTGTTTGAGGAACAGCGGCATTGCAGCCACCCAGGATGAGATCAAGGGTCTGGTCAATAGACTCTCACAGAAGTTCAACATTACTGTGGAGACTCTCGTCAGCGATGTGAGGGCTGCTTTCTCTGATGAAGACACCAGTAAGAAGGGTGGAAATCCTCCACCTATCTGCTAGCCCGACGAAATCCGTCGGGATTTTTTTATTAAATTAATTCAATTTTTACACCAACCACTCCGAATTTTTCTTCTTCCTCTGTTGTATAGATTTTATAAATTGATTCTAATAACCGCTCAACACTTTCACCACCAAAATCACCAACTGGTTTTGATTCATAAAGTTCTTTAAATGTTTTAAAGTGAAGCAGTTCAACTACCTTAGCCACAAATCTCCTTTCTGGATTGCCTCTTAACTCAAACTCTATTTCGTCTCCAATTCTTAGTGCCTTTCTTTTTTCATCATTTATTCTGACTTCTACACTTTGAGTCCTGTTACTAATCCTTCCAAACGGTTCAGCATTTAAGTGCATATTTTTAAGTGGCTTTTCCATATTAGAAGTATAACAAACAAATTTTAATCCAATACAATTTTAAGTTTTGGCCATTTTTCAAGCCACTTCTTACTAGTATATCTTTCATTAAAACGCTTCAAACCATCCTTTTGATTAGAACTTGGCCTGACTACCAAATTAACCAAATCACCAATTCCGTGCGGCGCGATTATTTCAGGCTCACCATTGAGTAATGTGACTGCAACACAAGTTGGAGTTTCAACCCATTCAGAAAGAGCTTCTTCTGAATTCAAATAAGGTCTATCTCGTTTGTGCCATTTATGTGTATAGGCCTGATTTACTATTTCCCATTTTAAACCTAGTTTATCCCCCATTTTTTTAGAAAGTTCCTCATCTGCTTTCTCATCTTGATTCTCCTTATCAAAATATATTAAATCTATATCTCTCGTATCAGAAACTTCTCTATTTATATCGTGAAGGTAGTCCCAAACTTTGTTTCTTAAAAAACCAGCCCCAATCATCCAGTCTGGTAGATTAAGCTTTTCAGCTTCCTTTAAAACTGACATCATCCATTCATCTTTCTTTACTAAATTAATTATATCTTGTTTATCCATATTAAAATTATATCAGTTTTAATTAGCAATAAAAAAACTCAGATATTATCTGAGTTTTCTGTTCTTATAGTTCCTTCTCTTTCTCTACAGCCGCTTCCTCTTCTTTTAGTTCTTCCTTGGCTACTTCTACTTCTTTCTCTACACTTTCAATCTCATCCTTCTTAGCTTCTACCACATCTTCCTTCGCTTGAATCACATCGTCATGCGCTTGTTGAGCTGCATCTGATTTTGTGTCGTCCATATTTGTATTAGTTAACTTATAAGAGAAATGCTTAGCCCGGAGAGTATAGCACTATCCTCTATATTTAGCTTTAAAAATTTCTTTCATAGAATAACTTCTCTTCATTTTCTCCTGATTTACTAAACCCATTTTTTTCATAAAAGTTATGCGCTCTTTTCATCACCTTGTCAGTATTCAATTTAATTTTTTTATAATCATTTTTTATAGCAAAATTTAGTGCTGTATCAAATAGTTTCTGACCAACACCGCTACCTTGAAATTCAGGCAATACAAACATTCTTTTTAATTTAGCTACATCATTATCTATCTCCTCAATACCCACGGTGCCAATGAGTTTGTTATCTAAAATTGCCAACCAAAATCTACTTCTTAAACTATATATTTCAGAAATTTTATCCAAATCAGAATCTTTATTTGGTTTAGTGTTTTGTGCTGTAATGCCTAAGGAACCTAAAACTGTTTGAATTAATTCTTTAACTTGAGACGTGTATTCAGACTGAAACTCAGTAATTTTTATATTTTCCATTAGAAAATTATAGCAATTCTAAACCTGGTGTGCTGGTCACAAACAAATATGCGGATGGGTGGTCTGGTCACGCATAAAATTCTGGTGAATTTTTGTGCGACCCCGGCTCGGCCCGTCGGCCTGCGCCCTCAGCACCCATCAGTACAAAAGCATAAAAAAACACGGAACCTTATCCGTGTTTTTTTAACTTTGCGCGGGCTAGTGGACGATGTTAGAACTGCTTTTATTAACTTTGAGCAATTCTCAGTATTTTCTCAACAGTTTCTTCAGGGTTAGAATCAACATCTATAACAATCATTCCAAGGTCTATCATTCTATTCTCATATTCATCTTTCCATCCAAGTATTTTTTGACGCACCTCAAGAGAATTAGCGAAATCAGTAGTGCCCTCACGAGCTTTTAGTCTTTTCTCTAATTCATCTCTTTTAACTCGAAGAAGAATTGATTTATTAAATAAAGGAATTGCCTTTTCATTATCATTTGCTACACCAAAGTAAAAAGCGGTGTCTTTTATTTGATTTCCAAGAAGTCCTCGCAATTTTTCCAAATTAAAAATTTTAAGTGAGTTCGCAAGTTTATTTACATCATGTTTGTCATAATCCAAAAACGGCTCCCCTGTATCAACCCTGATTCTTGAAAACAAATCATATTTTTCATCTTCTATGTCATACGCTTCATACCCCAAAGAATTCATGAGTTTAGTTAAGGTTGTCTTTCCTGAACCAGCAATTCCAGTTATATAAACAGATTTTTTCATACCAAAAATTATATCAGTTCTACGTCTCATAAACCCGTGAGGTTTTCAGGGCTAGTTTACTAACATAAATCGATGCGCGGCTGATGGGTGCTGACCCCACGGCCTCTCCCGTGACAGGGGAGTGCTCTACCGTTGAGCTACAGCCGCAATGGAGTATAAATTAACAGATTTTAAGCCCTAAATCAATTATTGTTGCGGGTATCCGATTTGCACGGATGCCTACAGGTTATGAGCCTGTCGAGGTACTGCTCCTCCAACCCGCTATAAGCCATATTATACCGCATATATTCCCAAAAGCAAGGTTATATATTATAGTATTCGGGTTACAGTTTAGATACGTCGGTGTAGTTCAATGGTTAGAACGAAGGACTCATAAGCCTTAGACAGTGGTTCGATTCCACTCATCGACACACTTAGATAATCTTGAATTCCTTAAAGACGCTCTCATATAGAGCTATTACCCTTTTGGCTTCCCTATCAGTTAGGTCGAATCCCGATCCATCATGGGCTATTTGATTTCTGATTTTATGTGCTTCCCATGCTGCTTCAATGGTCACAAAATCACTCTTTTCAACTGATTTGAGCATTTCTCCAAGTGTATCACCATGGTATCCAGAAGCTTTGAGCAAATCATCAAGCATCACGTCCGCCTCAATAATAGCCAGTTTCCAATCTGATTGATTAAGAGAATTTATATTTTTCTGAACCTTCTCCCATTTTTCGTTCACAAATGTCTCATCAACTCCCAAACCAAAAATATCCTCATTGTGTCCATATAAAAGCTTCTCTTCTTCAATAATTTTATTTAATTTCCTAATATTATAAATAATCCCAATAGTACAAAGTATCACTACAAATACTCCTATGATGCCGATAATAGGCATCATGTGGGTCCAAAAATATGCAGCCAATCTTGCCCACCAATCAGAAAGTGACCCGAGGTCTGCATACAAAAAATATTGCTGTATCCTCTCGAAAATAACCCAGATAAGATAGATAAAAATTACTATTGAACTAATCTCTACTGCATGCCTTGCATTGTCTCCTACTGGTTTTTTAATATCAGCCATATCTTTATATTACTCTCCTAAAAATTCTTTGCTTGCTCTAAATATATTATCTTCTCTGTTTAAGTCTGCAGTTAACTCTATCCCTAATGGCAAATCCCTTCCCTCAATATTCACAAAACCTGATGGGAGAGAAATAGACGGGCACCCACTAATGTTTGCAGGGACAGTGAAGATGTCCGCCATATACATATCAAGTGGAGAAGATTTTTCTCCAAACTTGAACGCTGGTGTAGGAGTAGTAGGGGTCAAAATCAAATCAACTTCCTTAAACATTTCTCGAAGTTCGTATGTAATCTTCTGCTTTGCCTTTATAGCAGAACCATAGTAAGCATCATAATAACCAGAAGAAAGTACATATGTACCCAGTATTACTCTTCTCCTAACTTCTGCTCCAAAACCCTCACCTCGAGTCTTGAGGTAATCGTCTATGCCATTTGTACCACTTACATGCATCCCATATTTCACTCCATCAAAACGAGCAAGATTTGAAGAAACCTCAGCTGGCATAAGGATATAATATACAGCCAAAGAGTAAGCAATATTAGGTAAGCTAACATCAATCACCTTATAACCAAGTGATTTAAACTTCTCTATAGATTCTTCTAAATTTTTCTTGACCGCATCACTTATCCCCTCTCCTTCGAAAAACGCTCTAGGGACGCCAATGGTTTTATTAAATTCTTTTTGTTTTGGATAAGTATTTTCTTCTGTTGTCGTTGAATCCATTTTATCAACACCATGCACTGCCTCATAAATTATTTCTGAATCAGTAACTGTTTTTGTGAATGGCCCTATTTGATCAAGTGAGCTCGCCATGGCTATAAGCCCGGAACGAGAGACTCTGCCATATGTTGGCTTGAATCCCACTACTCCACAAAATGCAGCTGGCTGACGAATAGAACCGCCTGTATCAGAACCAAGTGACCCGAGGACCATATTGGCTGACACAGCAGCCGCAGATCCACCAGAAGATCCACCGGGTACTCGAGTTGTATCAATAGGATTTTTAGTCGGTCCAAAGCCTGAATTTTCTGTAGAGCTACCCATAGCAAACTCATCACAATTTGTTCTGCCTATAATAATTGCTCCCGCATCTCTTAATTTAGAGACAACAGTACTATCAGTTGGAGAAACAAACCCTTCTAATATTTTTGAACCTGCAGTAGCTTTGTGGTTTTTAACTAAAATATTATCCTTTAGTGCTAGTGGTATACCAAGTAAGGGTAAATCAACTCCAGCTTTTATTTTTTTATCTGCTTCGTCTGCATGAGCAAGCGCATCTTCGAAAACTTCAAGAAAAGCATGAATTTCTCCATCTCTTTTTTTTATCTCTTCAATAGAAGCTTCCACAAGTTCGTGTGAAGTAAATTTTTTATTCTTCAACCCGGCTCTCGCAGACTGAATAGTGAGATCAGATAAATCTATCATGTCAGTATCTTCTTAACTTTAATAAATTTTTCATTCTTTTGTGGGGCATTGTTTAAAATCTCTTTCGTATATATTCCTGACTCATGAGCATCCACATCATCTCTGAGCATATTGCGGTGTGGAAACATTTCTTTAGTCTGACCAGCTTCACCCAAAACAACATCCCCAGAAACCTCTTTAACCTGACCCACATAATCCAAAATTGCTCCAAATTCATTCGAAAGGGTTTCTGCTTCATAGTCGCTTATGCCGACCCTTGCTAGTTGTGCCAATTTGAGCACTTTTTCCTTATCCATAGCCTTATCTTAGCATATTCAAAAACTCTTCTTCACTTATAACTTTTGTGCCTAATTCACTAGCTTTATCTAGTTTTTCACCTGCATTTTCACCTGCCAGTACATAGTCAGTCTTAGATGAAACAGCACTCGATATTTTGCCTCCATTTTCTCTAATCATCTCACTTACCTCTTCTCTTTCGAGAGTTGGAAGTGTCCCAGTCAACACAAAAATTTTCCCTCCCAATTTGTTCAGCACCGAGTGTTGAACATTTTCTATGCGAACTTGTTTTAATAAATGGTCAAAAGTTTTTTTGTTTTCTTTGTCCTTAAACCAATCTTTTATTTCTCGCGCAATTACTGGTCCAACTCCATCTAGCACTTCTAATTCCTCTGCACTAGCAATAGAAAATCTTTCTACGGTTTTAAAGTGGTTAGCTAGGTCGCGAGCAGTCTCCTCACCAACTTGAGAGATAGAAAGTGAAGTTATAAATCTATCCAAAGTTATAGTTTTAGCTTTTTCTATAGCACCAAGTAGATTATCAATTGATTTTTGACCAAACCTTGGGAGGATTTCCAAATCCCCTCTTTTCATAGTGAAAATATCTTCAAAGTTTGAGATGATACCCGCCTCCATTAGTTGATCAATTTTCTTTTGGCCTAAACCATCAATATTAAAAACTTTTTTTGAAGTGAAGTGAGCCAACTTTCGTCTTTGTTGAGCAAAAGAATTCTTAGAAACACACCTATATGCCACTTGTCCAGGAATGCGCTCAATCAAACCATTCCCTCCACAAAGCGGAAAGTGTGTTGGGAATTTAAAAATTTTTTCCTTGCCAGTTCTTAGTTCAGTAAGCACACGCACAATGTCTGGGATAACGTCTCCGGCTTTTTGAAGTACTACAGTGTCCCCAACACGCACGTCTAATCTCCTTATCTCATCTTCATTATGGAGAGTGGCACGAGATACAGTAGATCCAGCCACGAGAACTGGCCTAAGTATGGCCACTGGAGTAAGAACACCAGTACGCCCAATCTGGAGAGTAATATCTTCAACCACAGTGGTCACTTGCTCAGCAGTAAACTTTAGTGCAATTCCCCATCTCGGGGCCTTGCCTGTATAACCCAATATCTCTTGATATTTTTTGCTGTTGACCTTCACCACCACTCCATCCAATAAATAGTCTTGTTTATCTTTCTTTTTCTCCCAGTCCTTCCAAAATTTAATAACATCATCTATATTTGAAACTTTTTTGAAGTGAGGGTTAACCTTAAATCCAAGCTCATTCAAAAACTTTAAACTTTCTTCTTGAGTTTCGAAATTTTTCTTGTTCTCCATAAAAGCCACAGAATAAATAAATGAATCCAAATTTCGTGTGGCTGTCACCTTTGAATCAAGCTGTCTAAGAGAACCTGCTGAAACATTTCTTGGATTGGCAAAAGGTTCTTCATGATTCTTTATTCTTTCTTTGTTTATCTTCTCCAGGGTTGATTTACCCATCCACACCTCACCTTCTACTATTAGTGATGTGTCTGTCTTAAGTTTTAAGGGCACAGACGCAATAGTCCGAACATTCTGGGTAACATTCTCCCCAACCTTACCATCCCCCCTCGTAGCCGCAGTCTTTAGAACCCCATCCTCATAAGTCAAAACAATTTTTAAACCATCTATTTTAAGCTCCACAATATATTCTGGTTCTATATCTTTATGAAAATTTTCTTTTAGTAATTTTTTAATTCTCTGATCAAAAACTCTTATATCTTCCTCACTAAAAGCATCATTAAACGACCATTGAGGTACAACATGAACAACTTTCTGAAACTCTTTGAGTGGAGTCCCTCCTACACGCAAACTAGGTGAATCTTCTGTTATTAAGCCCGGATATTTATTTTCTAATTCTTCGAGTTCAACAATAAGGCTGTCATAGACACTATCTGGAATCTCAGGCTTGTCTAGGGTGTGATAAAGATGTGCGTGATAATTTATTAATTCACGCAACTTTTTTGCTCTTTCTGCAATATTTTTAGGAATATTCTGCATAATTATCTCTACTAATATGTAACCTTTACCGAACGTTGTGTTCGTCTTGGGTTAGACGTATCACAAGTATTAAAGCCATTTGAAATAATTTGTGTTGTACCATTAGAATTTTTAGTAACGGTTACATCAGCACAATATGGTTTATCTAGAAAAGTTAAATTAAAAGTTGAAATGTTGCTGGCAGCAGGACCTCCGAAAGATGAAGGGAATGGATTAGTCTTACCAACGGTATTGGCAGCATCTGCATTACACGAAATATTTGTTGCGTCTGGTGAAGATGTCGCGAAAGCTGAAAACCCAGTGCTGTTCTTTACATCCCAATAAAGGGCGCACTCTATACCAGAATCAGCAGCATAAAAAGCATATTGTGATTCTCGACTTGAGCTAGTTAGGAACGACTGTCTTAGGGCCACAGTAACAATCCCAGCAGCCACAAGCAGTAATGTGGCTGTGATAGTAAGCGATATGAAGAGTGTGAAGCCCTCGGTCGTAGTTCTATGGGTGAGACCTGTGTTTTTTTTCATATTATTGCCAGTTCATTATATTTTCCTTTATCTCAAATTTTCTTGTCAAACCTTTATTAGACCAATCAACAATAACAGACACAGCCCATTCATCATTGCTGATTTTAGTCATGCGTATCTGTCTATTAAAAATAGTGGAACTGGCATATGTGCCATCATATCCATAGAATCCGTGCACTGGGTCTAGACGCAAATTTGGACAAGTATCCCCAACCCCGTTGCAAGGGCTGATTGAACCAGCGACTGCATCAATCATACAAACCTTACCCTGATCGCATGGATAACCTGCTCCTATACCTGCAATACCTTGGAGCCAGTCAGCGGTGTTGTTTATAGCATTTTGATCTCTGAAATTTCTTATTTGTTCAACTCCTTCTCCAGCCAGATAGAATGCAATAATCTGATTTTTAGAAAAAATAGAAGACGAAATACCACTTTGAGCCGCAGTGAAAGCTCCAGTGACAGCCATAACCAAAATACTTATAGACACCAAGGCTTCCACCAAAGTAAAACCCTCGGTCGTAGACCCCTCGGCAGTAGCCTTACGGGCGATGCTATGGGTGAGACCTTTATTCTTTTGTTTTAAATTTTTAATCATATGTCTAATTGTCTTTGGGATACTAGAGTTTGCACAGAAAATTCTGTAGTGGTGTTAATCTTGGCTCCTGACTTACCTCTAATAGTAATTAGAGCCTTTGGCTGTAGACCATCATTCGAAGCTGTCCCCACAACATAAAAAGAAAGATTTTCAATGGTAATCTCTGGAGCAGTGACTGCGATAAAGTCTCCATTATCAATCTTTTTTTCTACTTGATTATTAATCAGTCTATAAGTAATTTGTTGATTATCACTTGATAAAAAACTAATTTGAGTTCCTGGGGTCGCGATGCAATCTACTGGGGTCGTAAACGGCTCAGTTGCCCCACAATGATATATTCTGCCAAAACGCATCTCTCTGGACATTGTCTCTATAGCAAAGTTTAAATTATCCATCACTGTTTTCATTGATTCTGATTTTCTATTCACATCAAAAACATTTAAGATAGAACCCATACTAATAGTCATAATAACAAGAAAAAGTGAAATGGCTGTCATCATTTCTACAAGAGTGAATCCCTCGGTCGTAGACCCCTCGGCAGTAGCCTTACGGGCGATGCTACGGGCGAGACCTTTATTTTTTTGTTTTAGAGATTTAATCATAAGTCTAATTATCTTTCACTGATATCTGACCAGTCGTATAAACAACTACAGATTTTGACTCAAGGCTTGGGGACATCAAATGTATTCTAACCCCTTTTACTCCACTAATTAGATTATTACCGCTATCATAAAGTGAAATATGTGCATCCGTAGCTGGTCTAAGGAAAGTTATATAAGCGTGGCCAACATTGCATGTTTCAGTACCAACTAATGGGATGTAGCATAATTCTTTTATATAATTTCCTCTAGATAAAGTGGTTTTCTGCAAACACTCACCATCACAAACTGCCCAAGAACTATCATTAACCCAATTTTGTATCCCCGGGCTCTTCCCATCAGCAAACAATATATAAGACTTATCATCCCCTCCTGCATTGGGCATACGGAATTCTATACCATAACCAGTATCAAAAGTTCCTGAAAGTTGACTGACACTTATCCCATAAACCTGAGCTTGTCTTAGAGAGAGACTGATGTCATCTGCAATCTGTCTTAGAGCCGAACCTGAAGTATAGTTGGTTTGACTCGTAACCACTGTAGTCAAAATTATTCCCATTATGGCTATAGAAACAATAAGCTCTACTAGAGTAAATCCCTCGGCCGTCTGCCTACGGACTAGGCCTTTATTAAGTTTAATTAATGAAATCTTTAACATGTAGAAGGTCGAATTGAGAGATAAGAGCGAGCCATGCACCCAGAATCAAGAATGGTGCAAACGGTATCTCACTCTTCATTGTAAGCCCTTTTGCCCTCTTAAACAAAGAAAAACCGAGCTTCCCAAAGAGCAATACTAGGATTGAGACAGAGGCTCCTATCCAGAAAGCCAAGGCAAAAGCAGATGCACCAAGTGAGCCTCCAAGAAGCAGTCCAATAGATAGACCAAGCTTTGCATCACCAAAACCCAT
>JBAQNS010000018.1:0-2009 GCA_049304015.1 Minisyncoccia bacterium
CTATGGTGATGCCGTTCTTGGCAACAAATGAGACACTTAGTCCGTTGTTTGAAAATTCAAATGCTTTCTTTCCTAATTCTTCTGAAACATTTATATTTTGAGATTTAATAAAAGCTTCTCGTCCAAGGATGATTGTTTCTCCACCTTTATGAGCCACAATCCCTTTGCCACTAATTTCTTCTACAGAATCAGGCTCCTGTTTAATCAAACCTTTTTCTTCTGCATATTTTGTAATGGCCAAATCAATCGGATGCTTTGAACGACTGGAGACTAGGATTCCTGCTTCCAGTACTTGGCTCTCAATAAATCCATAGGCTGGGATGATATTTGATACTGCGAGTTTACCTTTAGTCAGAGTGCCCGTCTTATCAAAAACAAAGATTTGTGCCTTGCCCAATGTTTCCATATGCATGGCTCCTTTGATTATGATGCCCTGACGAGCGGCTGCACTGATGCCTCGAAGATAGGCGATAGGGATGGCCACAGCAATGTCATCTGCACAAACAACGAGGACCACTGAGAGCACGAGTAAGAGATTGTGAGTAATAATAAAGATTAAGGCGGACACGAGAAGCATTGAAATGAGATAAATCTTTCCAAACTTTTCTCCCATAGTTTGAGTTTTTGGTTTCTCAGCTCTAGCTGATTCTACGAGGTTAATGATTCGTTCGAGAGTGGTTTCTTTGCCAACTAACTCTGTTTTAATACGAATGTTTCCACTTGATACTAAAGTCGAGCTATAAACTTTCGAGCCAACCGTTTTTTCTATAGGGAGAGATTCACCAGTGAGGGAAGACTCGTCCACTGTTGCATTACCTTCTATGACTACCCCATCTACTGGTATTCTGTCACTTAAATCTAGAACTACTATGTCACCTTTGATTATCTGTATTAGAGGAATAGTTTCTATCTTGCCGTTGCGTGCAACCTTCACATTGTCAGGTCTTAGTTTGAGGAGACCTTTGATACTTTTTTTCATTTGGACTTCAGTCAAATCTCCTAAGATACGCGCAGCTGCGAGCATTAGAGAAATAAAAACTGCCGAAGCCCATTCTTTAGCCAGCAGAGAAAATATTAGAGCAATAGAAGCCAGGGTATCCATCGATGCCCACTCTCCCTCACGTATTGATTTAATGGCGCTCCAAAATACTGGCAGGGTACCGAGTATGGCCATGAGCATTAAAAAATATGCATCAATACCAGCAGTATATTTAAAGTAATGAAGAACAAGGACTATGATTAAGACAATAGAGAGGGCAGAATCAAAATGGTGTCTTTTCATCTCAAGCATGAACCTATTGTATCTCTAAAAGAAAAAACCACCGAATATGCATTTGGTGGCTCTGTGAATCTTACCTATCCCGCCCATCAACCACTTTCTTTGTTGGGTGGAGTAGGTCGAATTCAATTATCTTCCATCTCCACACTTCATCATCGGTCATGAGCGGATGACGCATTTTGGTGGTCTGACATCTTGTGCAAGTGAGGCGACCATGACCATCTTCATCAACATCAATTACTACGTCGTGCTCAGACGCTTTTATGATCATCTACGCCTCTCTTTTGAGGTCAAAATATAAGAGCCTTGCCTGGATATATATTGTACTATATTTTTTTGTCTAATTTTTCAATCTTTAGAAGTTTTACTCCATAGTAGACAACCGCAGATATGACTACTAAATCAATAAGGTTACCTATGAGGTCGCCCCACATGATGTTCACTCCACGAATACTTGAGCTCATAAGCTTCAAATCACCAAAACGATTAAGAATAATACTAATAATCGGGTTCACCAGGTCGTTCACTATGGCACTGACTGTTTTGGACACCGCCCCTCCAAGGATAAAACCGATAGCCAGACCCACGACTCCTTGTGTTCTTATAAAATCTATAAAATCTTTCATCTGATAATTATATAACATAAACACCCACAAAAAATGTGGGTGTTTATGTAAAAAGAGGGGATTAATTTAGAAACCAAACATATGAGAGAAGAAACCTCTCATAC
>JBAQNS010000019.1:0-4096 GCA_049304015.1 Minisyncoccia bacterium
AAGGATATTCCAATTGGACAAGAAATTTATGAACCACTTATTACTCCAACATGTTTAAATGGTACTGCTGGCCGAACAGCTGTTATGGAAGTTTTGGCTATGAACAAAGAAGTTGAAGCAGTCATTCTAAAGAACCCCACAGAACAAGAACTACTCAAGGTGGCAAGGAAAAACGGCATGCTAACCATGAAAGAAGACGCCATTGTTAAGGCTTTTAATAGAATCATTCCATTTGAAGAGGTAAATACGCTATAATTCATATATGAACAAAAAATATTCAATACTCATAGTTGATGATGATAAATTTCTTCTGGATATGTACAGAAAGAAGTTTGAACACTATGGTATTCTGCCTGAACTCTCAGTTGGATCGAATGACGCTTTGAATAAACTCCACGGAGGATATGTTCCAGATGTATTGGTTTTAGATATTATTATGCCTGGCATGGACGGTCTTGAACTATTTGAGACAATCCGCAAGGAAAAACTATGTCCAAATTCTATAGTGATTATGCTCACCAATGAAGGCGATGGGGTAAAGATAGAGAAAGCCAAATCCCTTGGAGCTGTTGGATATATAGTCAAAGCAACCAGCATTCCTTCAGAAGTGACAGAAGAGATTATTCGTATTGCAGACGCGCATATAAAATAAATAAACAATGCCCACAGAAAATTTTTTTGACCAACTAGTAGATATTGTGATTAAAGAGGGAGCTTCTGATCTTCATCTCACAGAAGGCAGGAGGCCAACCATTCGTGTGGCTGGATTTCTAATCCCACTTATGAAAATGGAAGTTTTGACCAAAGAAAATATTAATAGTTTGGTAGAACTTTTTTTAACAGCAGAAAACAAAAAAATTTTTGATACTGACAAGGAAGCTAACTTCGCTTATTCACACAAGAATGCTGGCAGGTTTAGGGGTAATGTCTACCAAGAATTAGGGAAGACCTCTGTGGCCTTGCGCCTCGTTGTCTCGAAGATAAAAACTCTTGCCGAATTAAACTTACCATCAGTGCTTGAAACGTTTACAAAACTAAAACAAGGATTTTTCCTAGTGGTTGGGCCAGCTGGTCAAGGTAAATCAACTACTCTAGCTAGTATGATGGAGATAATAAACGAAGAAAGATTGGACCATGTTATCACCATAGAAGATCCTATTGAGTATATCTTCGAAGAAAAGAAGGCCCTCATCAATCAACGAGAGGTTAGGGCTGATACTCCGGATTTTCATACTGCTCTCCGTGGTGTCTTTAGACAAGATGCAGATGTCATTATGGTTGGAGAAATGAGAGACCCAGAGACTATGTCTACAGCGGTCACTGCCGCAGAAACAGGACACTTGGTTTTCTCTACACTACACACCAACACCGCCGCGCAGACCATTGACCGTATCATCGACTCATTTCCAGCTGACCAACAAGGCCAAATTAGGATTCAGCTTTCAAACAGCCTTGTAGGCATCTTCTCACAAAGATTGGTACCAAGGATTTCTGGTGGTTTGATTCCTGCATACGAACTCCTCATAAACAACAACGCAGTTTCAAATTTGATTAGAGAAAACAGAACCCATGAGATAACTTCAGTTATAGAGACAGGTTCAGAGGATGGTATGATTGATATGAATAGATGTTTGGCCGGGCTAGTTAAGAATGGTGAGATTACTATAGAAAACGCCATAAGCTTCTCAACTAATCCAAAGACATTAGAAAGACTCATATAAAATTATGCTCTATAACTACAAAGCTTTAGAAAGTTCTGGAGAATCAAAGAAAGGTTCAATTGAAGCTGTTTCTATTGATGTAGCTATAGAAGGACTCCAAAAACGAGGATTAATCATTGCAGAGATAGAGCCAGCAGAAAAACCTTCTATCTTCTCAAAGTTTTATAGTGGTAGTGGTATCTCAAACAGGGAAGTGGTTATTTTGTCTAGACAGATGGCTACTCTCTTTGAGGCCCAAGTATCTGCTCTAAAGATTTTTGCTCTTCTTTCTGCAGAAGTTGAAAACGAAAATTTACACAAAGTTCTTTCTGAAATTGCAGAAGACCTCCAAGGAGGAAGTTCAATATCCAAGGCTTTGGCTAAACACCCAGATGTTTTCTCTGATTTTTATGTGAACATGGTCAAGTCAGGTGAAGAGACAGGGAAACTAAACGAGACCTTTAACTACCTCGCAGATTATTTGGATAGAAACTATGAAGTAGTCACTAAGGCCAAGAATGCTTTGATATATCCAGTTTTCGTTATTGGTGTGTTTATCAGCGTGATGGTTTTAATGTTTACATTTATTATCCCTAAGATTAGTGTCATTTTGATTGATTCAGGACAAGCGGTGCCTTTTTATACCAAAATAGTCTTTGCTGTCTCTAACTTGTTTGTGAACTACGGAGCACTCCTGTTGGCTGCTGTTGTTATCTTGGTATTTTTTGTAGTGAGATTTATCCGCACGGATCAAGGACGCAGTGATTTCGCAAGGTTCAAGCTCGGTGTCCCTTATGTTGGTGATTTGTACAAAAAACTTTATCTTTCTATTATTGCAGACAACCTCAACACCATGATTCATGCAGGTATTCCTATGGTGAGAGCTTTGGAGGTGACTTCTAAAGTAGTGGGTAATGATGTTTATAGACAAATTCTAGAAGAAAGCCTTGCTTCAGTTAAAGGGGGTAGCTCACTCTCTCAATCTTTGTCTCAATATGAAGAAATTCCTGGGATGCTCGTGCAAATGGTCCGTATTGGGGAGGAAACCGGAGGACTAGCTAGTGTTTTAAAGACTATGGCTCATTTCTATCAAAGAGAGGTGGTGAATCAAGTGGATACTTTGGTTGGGCTCATAGAGCCAGTGATGATCGTAGCTCTTGGTCTAGGCGTTGGAACTCTCCTTGCTTCAGTACTCATTCCTATATATAACATCGCTAACTCCGCCGGTGCTTAGCTGCCTTGCCCGTAGGTCTATGGCCGAGGGAGTTATCCACAAGAGGGTATAAATATGAGGAATAGGGTATATAATAGGTAGGTAATTAAAATTAATAAATAAAATGTCAAAAAGATTAAATAATAGAAAGGGTTTTACCCTTATTGAACTCTTGGTGGTTATCGCCATCATCGGTATCCTATCATCAGTTGTGCTTGCATCTCTTAACACCGCAAGGAATAAGGGCAATAATGCCAAGATAAAGGCTCAACTTTCAGGAGCTCGAGCAGCTGCAGAGGTATTTTATGATAACGGTGGACAGTCATATACAGGCCTTTGTACTTTGGGGGCAGCCACAGATGCAGCTGGATTGACTCCTTACCTAACTCCAGCTAATTATCCAAGTGCACCAGCAATTACTTGTTTCACCTCAGCATCAGCATATGCTATCTCTGTTCCACTTTCAGTTCCGGAAGGAGGATTAAGCAATTGGTGTGTAGATAGTAAGGGAACATCAAAAGTTTCCGCAGTCGCTACTACTACAGTTTGTCCATAATTGAAGTTATAGTTTGATATACTTAAAGGATGACAACAGTCATCCTTTTTGTTTTAGGGCTTATTATTGGTAGTTTCCTTAATGTTTTAGGTTTGAGGTGGAACTCTGGTCGTGGGATAGGAGGCAGGTCGTTTTGTGTAGTGTGTGAGAAGACTCTGCCTTGGTATGAACTTGTGCCTGTAGTAAGTTTTGTTGGCCTAAGGGGTAAATGCTCCAAATGCAAGACAAAAATATCCTGGCAGTATCCATTGGTGGAGCTTTGGACAGGTTTAATCTTTGCCACAGTGCCTTTATTGGCTATCCCTATATTTTGTATTTATGTAGTGATAACTATTTATGACCTTAGACACAAGATAATTCCTCAGAATTTGGTTTATCCAGCGATTATTCTATCTCTCATATATAGATATGTTGCCGGAGGAGCAATGGTTGACTGGTTAATGGGTCCGATTATATTTTCTTTCTTTGGTCTCATCTGGTTAATCTCTAAGGGACGAGCTATGGGTTTTGGTGATGCAAAGCTTGGTCTATCTATTGGACTGCTTCTTGGAGGCTCACTTGGTGCATCTGCTTTTGCCTTGGCTTTCTGGATAGGAGCCTCTGTCTCAATCCTAGTATTGCTCTTTG
>JBAQNS010000020.1:0-1922 GCA_049304015.1 Minisyncoccia bacterium
AAAATATGAACCTCTGGCACGACATAAACCCAGGTACCAAAGATTCGATGGATGTAATCATTGAAATCAATAAAGGTTCCAAAAACAAATACGAGATAAATAAAAAAACCGGCCTTATTGCTCTTGATCGGGTGATGCACACTGGTCAGGATTATCCTTTTGACTACGGATTTATTCCCCAATCTTTATGGCACGATGGAGATCCCCTCGATATTGTTTTGCTTTCTACTTACCCACTCGTCCCTGGAGTGATGGTGGCCGCTCGACCTGTGGCTATTATTCATATGATTGATGATGGCAAGAGAGATGAGAAGATAATCGCCGTCCCCATAGAGGATCC
Organism: Minisyncoccia bacterium; assembly: GCA_049304015.1. GTDB lineage: Bacteria > Patescibacteriota > Minisyncoccia > Phycocordibacterales > Zambryskibacteraceae > JAIFWN01. The sequence continues at coordinate 341 of JBAQNS010000020.1, forward strand.
GCGTTTTGATCATGTGAAGGATTTAAAAGATATAAATAAACACACTCTAAAGGAGATAGAACACTTCTTTTTGACCTATAAACAAATCCAAAAAAGAACAGTAGAAATAAACGGCATAGATGGGAAAGATGTTGCAGTTGAGGCCTTTGAAGAAGGATTGAAAATGTATAGGGACAAATACCCCAAAATGTTATAATAGTGCATACAGTTCATATAACTGTGAAATGTAGTTTTATAACTTAATTAAAAATACGGATGAAACAAAAATCAAAAACAATACTAGTTGTAGGTGCGATGCTTTCAGTTTTGCCATTTATGGCCATGGCTGAAACAACGGACACAGTACAGCCAGTGTCCCCTACCACCAAGGTTGAAGTTAGAGATGCTCGAGTTAAATTAGAACAAGAAGTGAAACAAAAGCGAGAAGAAGTAAAAAATGAAATAAAGGATTTAAAAGATTCTAAGACGAAGGAAATAAAAGATTTAAAGGATGAAGGCAAGAAAGAAATCCAAGGAATGCGCAATGATATCAGAGGAATAGAATTAACAAATCGAGTAAACAATACAGTCAGGATGCTCACGGCCACAGCCAACAGACTCGATATGATAATCTCAAGAATTGATTCTAGGCTTGCGAAGGTCAAACTAGCCAAAGCAGACACCACAGCAGTAGAAGCCGAATTAGCAACAGCAAAGACGGACATGGCTTCAGTCAGAATTCACATAGGAATCATTAGTGCAATCGATCTTTCTGGGGCAAGCACAACGGTCAAGGCTAATTTCGAACAAGTAAAAACAGAAAGTAAATTGACTAAGGATTTGTTCGATAAGGTAAGGAAAAATTTGGAGAAAATAAATAATGATTTAAGGAATTTGGGCAAAGAGAAGAAAGTAAAGGATGAAGCTCCAAAAACCGAGGATACATCTTCAACTACTCCAATAAAAACTGATAACTAAACTCAATAAAATTAATCATTAATTAATAAAATAAAATGGACGAACAAAAAACAAATGAAGGAGGAGTTGGACCAATAATTGCCACAATTATAATCCTCGCAGTTATTATCCTCGGAGGATTTTATTTCTGGAGCCAGAGAGCTGCAGAAACAACTCAGCCAGTTGATACTCAGGCGGCTGTTGCTCCTCTCTCAAACGAAGCAGTTCAAGCTGTAGAAAAACAATCAGCATCAGATGATACAGCTTCTATAGAAGCAGATCTAAAGGCTACAAACACAGCCGGAGTTGATGCAGCCCTCACTCAATAAATTGTAGTTAAATCGTTTCTTGGCTTACCCCGTCACCTGCAAGTGATGGGGTTTGCTTTTATCCAAAAATTTCATTATGCTCTCTCCATGTCAAAACATTTCACAGATATCAAATCAAAAACACTTCCAGAAAGTGAAGTAGAAATCACTGGTTCTATTAGCCTAGAGTTTATAAATGAATGCAGAAAGGAGGCACTCAAAGAGCTCGGTGAGAAGGTGAACATAGATGGTTTTAGGAAGGGTCATATACCAGAAGATATACTTGTGAAACGAGTTGGTGAGCTAGCGGTCCTCGAAGAATCAGCGGAGATTGCTTT
>JBAQNS010000021.1:0-10928 GCA_049304015.1 Minisyncoccia bacterium
ACAATCATTGCTATTTTCATCCTCAAACATTTTGGAGAAGAGAAGTTTAATGGTGTCAGTACCGCTGAATATGTGCTATTACCCCGTATACCAGAAGGTCAGACAGAGGAAAGCTTGAACGCAGAAGGGGTATTTCTATTTGATATAGGCGGTGGAGTTTTTGATCACCACAACAAAGCTGTCCAAACAACAGCCTCGAGCCTCATTGCAGAATATCTAGGAGTGAAAACAAACCCAGCTCTTTCAAAACTCCTCCAATATGCAGAGCGTGATGACTTTTATGGCAAAGGGACCATCTCCACTGACCCATTGGATAGAGCTTTTGGTCTTTCTGGTCTCATTGGTTCATTGAACAAGAAATATGTGAAAGACTCCACGCCGGTTATAGACATTGTCCTACCTCTAATTGAAGCTTTTTATGCCGAAGAAGAGAAGCGAGCCTTTGAAATGCCTAAAGAACTTAATGAGAAGTTGCAATCAGGCAAAGCAGAAACATTTAATGTCAGACAGCGAGGCAAGAATTTAAAATGTATCCTTATAGAGACAGACAACACCAGCATGGCAGGATTTCTACGTTCAAAGCTCGGCGGAGGATTCGATGTGGTGGCCATAAGACTACCTTCAGGGCATACAAATATTTTGACTAGACCTATGCAGAAAGTAGACCTGCGTTCACTCGCAGTTTTAATTCGTATCCAAGAGACAGAAGCTCAAGGGATTGTGCTTGATGGTGATCCAGAAACCTTCTCACACACGGGCACTCTAAAAGAAGCACCAGAGTGGTACTATGATGGGGCCACAAACTCTATTTTGAACGGCGGACCTAATCCTCAGGGGATAAAGGCCACCTCCATAGACCCATTTGAACTTAGAAAAATATTAGAGCTTGGATTGTCTGAACAACTCTGGAAACCGGCTTATTAGAGCCATATTTACACAGATTATAGGCAAAGATTATCTTCTTGACTTTTAAACCTATATATGCTATGATTAACGCAGATAGGCAACCTGCCTAACTGATCCATACATCCAAGCACACTCCACTTTGAGGTGTCAGATGAGCAGCTCCATCATCCCCGGCTACAAGGGAAAGAACAGCAACAACTACATCCTTTTCACAACGTCTGGATTCGTGTCGATCTTCGATGCGGTCTCGGAGTTGCGGGAAGAAGGGTTCGTTGTTGCCCGCGTCCACAAGAAGCTTGCGGACGAGAAGCACAAGGACGCCCAGCTCATGATCGTGTTCGAGAAGGGGGTCGAAGGGCTCCCGTCCGACAAGTTCGAATCGCTCCTGCCGTTCATCGGCACGAAGGACGGTTCGGTCGCTGGCTGTTCGTGGATTGTCCGCGTTCGCAAGAACGAGGGCATCCCGAAGACGTCGGAGACGCATCTCGGCGTGCCGGAGCACATCCTGCTCTCGTGCACCGACCCGGCGGAGCGCAAGGCGAGCGACAATGCTCTCCATCTCGCGCCGGCCGGTGAGTTCCTCGCTGTCAACAAGATTCGGCTGTCCCTCAACATGGGCACCGAGCTCGCTGCCGTGATCCCTTCGTGGGTCGAGGAGCGTCCCTGGGGACGGTAGCAAGTAGTTAGAGGCCGTGCTTGGCCGAGGCCGCGATTCGTTCGCGGCCTTTTACCTATAAAAGTTTGACAATACGCCTTGATTTCTATACTATATCTTCCTAAGCTCTCTCTCGAGCTTCTTTATTTCTCATGACCAGATCATCGAAGAAAGGCCCATATGTTGACCCTCGAGTCTTGAAAAAGATAGAAGGCAAAAAACCCGGTGAAACCGGCGTTATTAAGACTTGGGCCCGAGCCTGCCAGATCGCTCCAGAGATGGTTGGTTTTACCTTCGGTGTTCATAATGGCAAGGACCACATTGAAGTTTTCGTCACCGAAGACATGGTTGGTCACCGATTAGGAGAGTTTTCTCTTACTCGCAAGTTCAATAAACACGGAGGAAAAATGCAGAAAGAGCTCGAGATGAAAAAGAAGGAATCAGAACTAGCTGCAGCTAAGGCAGCCAAGGGTTCTGCAGATGCGAAGAAATAATAAACTACTATGGCCGAAGCAAAAGCAACACTTTCAGATTATAGACAGTCACCCCGCAAGGTCCGCATTGTTGCAGACATGGTTCGAGGCAAGAAAGTTGAAGATGCTATCATCACACTTTCTTTTATCCCAAAGCGTTCAGCTCTACCTCTACAAAAACTCCTTGCTTCAGCAGTAGCGAATGCGAAGAATCTCTCTATCCCTATGGAGAACCTTGTTGTGAAGGAAATCAGAGTTGATGGAGGTAAAATTCTTTATCGTCGACTCCCTATGTCTCGCGGTCGTGCCTTTTCAATAAGAAAGAGAACTACTCATGTGAACATTACCCTAGCAGAAGTAGCTCCAAAAGTTAAGAAATCCAGAGCTAATAGAATAGCCAAAGATTTAAAAGCCAAAAAATAATATGTCACACACAGTTCACCCATATTCACATAGATTAGGAATCCTACGAGACTGGAAGTCACGATGGTTTTCTACTAAGGAGAAATACAAGGAATTTCTCCGTGGAGATATTTTGGTGAGAGAGTATTTGGAGAAAAAGCTCAAGGGTTTTTATGTTTCTGATGTAGAAGTAGAAAGAAGTGAGAAGGCAATGAGAGTGATAGTGATGACTTCTCGCCCAGGCATGATCATTGGTCGTCAGGGAGATGGGGCAGTGAAGCTCCGTGATGCAGTTATTAAACTTCTAAAGAAACATAATCTTCATGATCCAAAGATTGAAGTGAAGCTAGATATCAAAGAAATCCGTTCTCCAGAATCAAATGCTGCCATTGTTGGCCAAATGGTGGTTGAAGGTTTAGAAAAGCGTCTCCCATTTAGAAGAGTGATGAAGTCTACACTAGAGAAAGTGATGGCTAATAGAGATGTATTAGGAGTGCGCGTTTTATGCTCAGGACGATTGGGTGGTGCAACTATGTCTCGTTCAGAAGATAGAAAGCTTGGACGACTTCCTCTTCAAACTTTCCGTGCTGACGTAGATTACACCTGTACTCGCGCTCGTATGCCTTACGGTACTATCGGAGTGAAAGTTTGGATATACAAGGGAGATATTTTTGATAAGGATATTCTCATAAAGAAATAATTTAAATACCATGTTAGCTCCCAAAAAAGTTAAATATCGAAAGTGGCATACTATGCGCAAGAACCCAAAGAAGGTGGGTCCAGCTACTCGTGGAGTGACTATCGCTTTTGGTTCTCATGGGATAAAGGCCCTCGCCCCAATGCGAATTCGTTCAAACCAAATTGAAGCAGCTAGAAAAGTGCTTTCAAAATCTATAGGCAAGACAGGACGTCTTTGGATTCGCATTTTTCCTGATATGCCTTATACTTCAAAACCAGCCGAAGTAAAACTAGGGAAAGGTAAGGGAGATCTCCAAGGTTATGTGGCTCAAGTTCGAGCAGGGACAGTAATATTTGAAGTAGACGGAGTGACTGATGCAGTGGCCAAGGAGGCTCTCCGCAAGGCTGGGACAAAACTTCCAGTGAAGGTCAAGATCGTCACCCGAATGTAATACTTTTATGAAAAAAACATCTTATCTAAACAAACCAGCAGCAGAACTACAAAAAACTCTAAAGGAAAAAAGAGTAGTACTTCGTGATTTTAGATTTGCAGTCGCTGGTTCAAAGACTAGAAATGTGAAGGAAGGCAAACTAGCTCGCAAGGAGATTGCCCGTGTTATGACTGAGTTAAATAGACAAAAATAATTTTATGACTAAAAAAACTCTTACAAAGAAAAAGACTTTCACTGGCGTCGTTGTCTCAGACAAGATGAAGGATACTGTTGTTGTACTCGTAGAGAGATATGAGAAACACCCAAAGTATGGAAAGTTTGTGAAGCACAAGAAAAAGTTCAAAGCTCATGATGCAGGCAATACCAAGAAGATTGGGGACAAAGTTTCTATTCAAGAAACAAAACCAATTTCAAAGGATAAGAAATTTATAATAATATAGACCGCCATGATTCAACCACAATCAATAGTCCAAATAGCTGACAACTCTGGAGGAAAAATCGGAAGAGTTTTCAAGGTACTTGGTTCTTCAAAGAAGCGCTATGCAACAATTGGCGAGATTGTGGTTCTTTCTGTCCAAAAGGCAGAACCTCGAAAGGCGGTGAAGAAAAAGGATATTCTCTATGCGGTTGTAGTTCGTCAGGTAGCTCCGTTTCGTCGAGCTGATGGTTCATACATAAGGTTTGATGAGAACGCTGTGGTAATTTTGGATAAAGCCAAGGAAGAACCACAGGCAGGACGCGTTTTCGGTCCAATCCCTAGAGAGATTGGGGAGAAGGGTTTCCAAAAAATTATTTCGTTGGCTCAAGAAGTCGTATAAATATATGAAAATCAAAAAAAACGACAACGTCATAATCCTCTCAGGCAAAGATAAAGGCAAGACAGCCAAGGTTTTGAAAGCTATTCCTCGTGAACTAAAAGTAGTGGTCGAAGGTATAAATATCCGCAAGATTCACAAGAAGGCTAACAGAGCTGATGGCAAGGGGCAGATAATAGAAAAGTCTTATCCAATCCATGCTTCAACTGTGGCTCTTATTGATCCAAAGACTAACAAAGCTACCCGCAAGAGACCTCTAAAATAAATTTATGGAAACTTTAAAAACTAAAATTGATAAGGCATTTGATACTCTAAAGACCACCCAAGGTTATAAGAATAAGATGCAATCACCAAAGATAAAAAAGGTGGTAATTTCTGTGGGAGTCGGTTCAATCAAAGATAAAGCTAAGATCAAACTCATTGCAGATAGATTGGCTAAAATAACTGGTCAGAAGGCAGCTGAGAGGACAGCCAAGATTGCTATCGCTGGATTTAAATCAAGACAAGGAGATATGGTTGGATATCAAGTAACTCTTCGTGGAGCTCGAATGTATGACTTCCTAGAGAAACTTATTCATATCTCTCTCCCTAGAACCAAAGACTTTAGAGGTATTAATCGTGAGTCAGCCGATGGGATGGGGAACTATACTCTAGGTATCAAAGAACACACCATTTTCCCTGAAACCGCTGATGAAGACATCAAAGATGTTTTCGGTCTAGCTATCACTGTTGTCACTACAGCTAAATCAAAGTCAGAAGTTCAAGCCTTCCTCGACTATCTTGGTTTTCCTTTTAAGAAATAATAAAAACCGCCTTCAGGCGGTTTTTTTGTGATATGAAAAATCCGCCTCAAGTTCTGGGCGGATGGTTAAGCACAGCAACGAACGACGATGTCTTGGACATCCTCAGGCGGCATCTGGGAAAGCCGAATGATTTCTTGCATTCCCTTGCTCACCCCTTCCCATTTACGTCTGGAAAGAATGAAGGCAATGCATTCATCACGGTCTAGCCCTACCACCTGAGCGAACTCGCTCTGGAGTACTTGAGCGATTTCTTCTTCTGACACATCAAGGGCCATCTGACCTCCAAAGGGGTAATGGTACTGGGGGGTCCGGGCTCAATATAGCCGAAATCTCTATATTTGACAAGACAAGGCTTTATGATAAGCTGAATTACCAGCTTTTCGAAGCTATTTTTATTCCATATGGCCAAAACATCAGTCATAGCTAGATCAAAAAAGACACCCAAGTTCAGCACTCGGGCTACTCATCGTTGCTTCAAATGTGGCCGAGGACGGGGCTATATGAGGGATTTCGATCTTTGCCGTATCTGTTTCCGTGAATTGGCTAATGAGGGCAAAATCCCAGGGATAAAGAAATCTTCTTGGTAATTCAATAAAACTACTATGGATCCTATTGCAAACATGATTACTCAAATAAAGAACGCCGGGAACGCCGGTCGAGACACTGTTCTAGTGCCATTTTCTAGCATCAAAGAGAGCATCGCGAACGTTCTTAAAGCAGAAGGTTTTATAAAATCAGCAGAAAAGAAAATGGTTCTAAAGAAACCAATGCTTGAAATCACTCTTATTATTGAGAATCGTATCCCTAAGGTAAAAGGTGTTCAAAGGATTTCAAAGACTTCAAAGAGAGTTTACAAGAAATCAACAGAAATTCGTCCAATCAAGAATGGCTACGGTGCTTTAGTCCTCTCTACTCCTAAAGGAGTGATGTCTGGTCGAGACGCAAGGAAAGCTAAGCTTGGTGGAGAAGTTCTCTTTTCAATCTGGTAAAAATATATGTCACGAATCGGAAAACAAATTATAAATATTCCCACAGGTACAGAAGTTAAACTTTCTGGTTCTTTGGTTTCAGTTAAAGGTCCGCTTGGAGAATTAACAAAAACATTTGATCCTATTATTCAAGTAAACATAACTGGCACTGAAGTGACTCTTGTACCAAAGAAAGAAACTCTAGAATCAAGAGCGCTTTGGGGTACATACGCCGCTCATTTGAAAAACATGGTCAATGGTGTGAATAAACCTTTTGAACGCAAACTTATCCTCGAAGGTATCGGATTTAAATCAGAAGTAAAGGGAGATACTATAAACCTCGCTCTTGGATTTTCTCACCCAGTGAACGTTCAAATTCCAGCTGGATTAAAAGTTACCGCAGAGAAGAACCTCATCACCATCTCAGGTATGAACAAAGAAGCTGTTGGCCAATTCGCCGCACAGCTTCGTGCTCTAAAGAAACCAGAACCTTATAAGGGCAAGGGCATGAGATACGATGACGAGGTTATCAAGCGCAAACAAGGCAAGAAATCAGCATAAAAACATGTCTACCACTCCAACATCAAAAGAAAAGCGAGTTCGCAAGCACAAGAAAATCCGTACCCAGATTTTTGGTACAGCTACTCGTCCAAGACTTTGTGTTTTCAAATCAAACACTGCTCTTTATGCACAATTGATTAATGATGATGCTGGTGCCACTTTGGCACAGGCAACAGGCAAGGATGCCAAGAAGGTTGGAGCAGAGATAGCGAAGCTCGGTATGGCCAAAAATATTGAGGCTGTGGTATTTGATAGAGGTGGATATGTATATACAGGCAAGGTAAAGGAGCTTGCAGAAAGTGCTAGAACTGCCGGACTAAAATTCTAATATTATGGATGACACACTAAAAACAACAGAAGAGGTTATAACAACAAGCGACGCAGTCGCACCAGTTGCTGATGCACCAAGAGATAATCGTGCACCAAGAGGTGACAGAGGCCGTGGAGGTAAGGGTGGAGGCAATCGCCGTGGACCAAGACGAGACGGCCAAAGAACTAAACCAGAATTTGACCAAAAAATAGTGAGCCTAAGAAGAGTAACTCGTGTGACCTCAGGAGGAAGACGCTTTGCTTTCTCTGTTTGTGTAGTTGCAGGCAACAAGAAGGGTATGGTCGGAGTTGGGCAAGGTAAAGCTTCAGACACTCCACTAGCCATAGAGAAGGCTTTTAGAGATGCTCGCAAGAACATGATTACAGTGAACACTACCAAGAATATGTCCATTCCCCACGAGATTAATGCCAAGTATGCTGCTTCAGTGGTAAAGATTATGCCAGCTCCAGGCAAGGGGATCCTTGCTGGTAGTTCAGTCCGAACAGTACTTGAGCTTGCTGGTCTAAAAGAAATTTCTTCAAAACTACTTTCTCGTTCAAAGAATAGTGTGAACAATGCTTACGTAGCCATTGCAGCACTAAAGAAGCTTGATCATACTAAAATCAGACAATCAAAATAAATTTTATGCAGACACACTCATTAAAAGCCAGAACAAAACGCGTTACTTCTCAGCAAGTTGGACGTGGAGGCACAAGAGGTAAGACTAGTGGTAAGGGTACCAAAGGTCAGAACGCTCGTGCTGGACGCAAGAAGCGACCAGAGCTCAGAGACTTCATCAAACGATTCCCTAAACTTCGAGGTCGTGGGGTTTCTCCTTTCAAATCAATTCAAACTAAACCACTTGCAGTGAATCTTGGTTCTATAGAACTCGCATTTTCAAATGGTGAGACAGTGAACAAAGAATCAATTATTTCTAAAGGTATTCTTAGTCCAAAGAATGGCAAGAAGTCATCAATAAAGATACTCGGAGCGGGGACACTTTCAAAGAAATTAACTTTCGAAGGAGTTTTGGTTTCAGCTAGTGCGAAGAAGGCTATCGAAGCAGTTGGTGGTAGTATAAAGTAAATCTATGAATGCGTTAGTACAAAAATTAAAACTAGTGTTCGGGGATCCGACGCTTAGGGCACGACTTTTGGTTACTTTGGGTCTTTTAGTGGCATCAAGAATTTTGGCTGTTATCCCAATACCTGGGATAGATGCATTGAAGCTCCAAAGTCTCTTTTCAGGTAATCAGTTTTTGAGTCTTTTGAATATGTTTTCTGGAGGAGGACTTTCTACTCTTTCTATAGTCATGCTTGGAGTGGGTCCATACATCACTGCTTCTATCATCATGCAGCTTATGACTCTTATGGTGCCAAAGCTTAAGGCTATGTACCAAGAAGAGGGTGACGCAGGACGAAGACGTTTTGCACAATGGTCTAGAATCATCACTATCCCCCTAGCTCTTGTTCAAGGATACAGCTTCATTTTACTTTTCCAGAAGCAAGGAGTTTTACCTCAACTCTCTTTATCTGAACTTTCTCTCGATCTATTGATTATTGTTGCTGGTTCAATGCTTCTTGTTTGGATTGGAGAACTCATCAGTGAATTTGGAGCTGGTAATGGAGTTTCTCTCATAATCTTTGCAGGTATAGTTTCAAGACTGCCTGCAGTAATGGGTCAATTGGCTTTCACCTTTGATCCATCTCAGATACCGGTTTATGTAGCATCTGTAGTACTTACTCTCTTGGTCATATTTGGAGTTGTTTATGTGACAGAGGCAGAGAGACCTATCCCAGTTACTTATGCTAAACAATCAAGAACCGGTGCTTCAACTGGCAGCGTTGCATCATACCTACCTTTAAGAGTGAATCAGGCTGGAGTTATACCTATAATCTTTGCACTTTCGATTTTGCTTTTCCCTCAGATGATTTTGCAATTCCTAACTGGTGCGAAGGTGGCTTTGGTGGCACATTGGGCAACTGTTTTTCTAGGCATTCTTTCTAATCAAGTATTTTATGCTATTGCATACTTCGTTCTTGTCTTTGCCTTCACATACTTCTATACAGCCATTACCTTTGATCCAGATCAAATTGCCACTAATCTACAGAAGTCCGGAGCCTTTATCCCTGGAGTTCGCCCTGGTGAATCAACTGCACAACACATCTCAAAGATTCTCACTCGTTTGACTCTAGTTGGAGCGCTCTTCCTTGGAGCCATAGCCGTTCTACCTCTAATCCTAAGAAGTATCACTGGGAATCAATCCTTGGCCATTGGTGGAACAGCTCTCCTCATTGTAGTTTCAGTAGTTATAGATTTAGTTAAAAAAATCGACGCTCAAGTTTCAGCTCGCGAATATTAAGGTAGAATGGAGATATGCTCCATACAGTAATTTTTATTGGTCGTTCTGGTTGTGGTAAGGGGACTCAAGCCGGACTTCTAAAGGATCGTATTTATAAGCAAGATTTGGAAAAAAATCCAATTCTTTATGCTGAGACAGGGGAGAGATTTAGAAGATTCATTAAGGGTACAAGTTATTCCGCAGATCTTTCAAACAAAATCTATGCAGCCGATGAGCGTCAGCCGGATTTCCTCGCATGTTTAATGTGGGGAGGACTTTTGGTTGAGGAATTAGAAGACAATATGCATATAGTTTTTGATGGAGCTCCAAGGTCAAAGAATGAAGCGGAGATACTTATGACTGCATTGGATTTCTACAGAAGAGAAAATGTTACTGTCATCCACATAGATGTCAGTCGCAAGTGGTCAGAAGATAGACTGCTCGCACGAGGAAGAATGGATGATACTAGTCTATCCAAAATAAACAAAAGACTTGATTGGTTTGATGCTGATGTGAAGCCAGCGCTAGAATATTTTAAATCTTTAAAAAATTGTCGATTCATAGAGGTCAATGGAGAACAAACAATAGAGAAAGTATTTTCTGACATTGTCTCAGAGTATGACCATAAAAAATGATTAAATTAAAATCCAAAAAAGAAATAGAAACAATGCGTGAAGGTGGCAAACTCCACTCAGAAATTTTGCGTGAGTTGGCCAAGATGGTAGAACCAGGTATGTCCACTCTTATTCTAGAAGAAGAAGCTTTGAGGCTTATAAAGGAAAAGGGGGCCAAGGCTGCCCATTTAGGTTATACGCCGAGTGGGGCTAGTAGGCCATTCCCAGCAGCTCTTTGTGTGTCTATAAATGATGAGATTGTCCACGGGATACCAAACGAGAAGCCAAAAATCCTTAATCAAGGAGATATAGTGACCATAGACTTATCTCTATTACACAAAGGGCTCATCACTGATGCAGCCATTACTGTGCCTGTAGGGGCTATAGATGATGAGGATATTAGACTCTTGAAAGTTACCAAACATGCACTACGGGCGGGTATAGAGGTAGCCAGACCGGGTAATACTGTTGGAGATATAGGAGAAGCGATTGGTGACATTATAGAAGCAGCTGGTTTTTCTATTGCAGAAGATTTGGCTGGACACGGAGTTGGTTATCAAATCCATGAAGATCCCTTTGTTCCAAATTTTGGACGTAGTGGTGAAGGTGAAAAGTTAGTGCCTGGGATGGTTATAGCCATAGAGCCAATGGTGAATGTAGGTAAACCAGGGATAAAAGTTATGAGCGATGGATACACTATAAAAACTCGTGATGGTTCTCGTAGTGCTCACTTCGAACACACAGTAGCTATTACAGAAAAGGGCAACATTGTTTTGACTGAGTAATCTGTTATAATCTTTTTTCAATATAATAATATTTATGCATCCAAAAAAACAAAGAACGTTTGTGGCAGTAAAACACGATGGAGTACAGAGAGGTTTAGTCGGAGAGATTATTCACCGGATAGAGAGAACTGGTCTAAAAATTGTGGCTATAAAAATGTTTGTGCC
>JBAQNS010000022.1:0-4356 GCA_049304015.1 Minisyncoccia bacterium
GTTGTTTCTCTCCTAGAGTATTATTCCAAATAATGCTGTCTACTTTTGGTAAGAGGGTTATCATTCTCAGTCTAATTATTATTGTTCTTGTATTAGGAGTTTTTGTGTTCTTTAAAACTAGAACAAAACCTCTACCAACACCTTCTGTAGTAGAGGTGGCTATATTGAATCCAGTTCATACAATCATCGGAGAATCTGTGCAGGGAAGAAAAATAGACGCTTACACTTATGGCACAGGCAAAACCCATATTGCTTTTGTGGGCGGTATTCATGGGGGTTATGAATGGAACAGTGTTTTGCTGGCGTATGAATTTATGGATTATCTAGATGCCAATCCTAAATTTGTCCCAGATTATTTGACTATCACTGTTGTCCCATCTGCAAATCCTGATGGAGTATATAAGGTAGTAAACAAGGAGGGTCGGTTTAGTAAGTCAGATGTTTCTACAAATAAAGTAATTCTTGCAACAGGTCGGTTTAATGCAGATGATGTGGATCTTAATCGCAATTTTGATTGTAAGTGGCAACCAAAGAGTACATGGCAAAATAAAATTGTGAGTGCAGGCACCACTGCTTTCTCTGAACCAGAAGCCGAAGCCATCAAAAACTATGTTTATAAGGACAAACCATCTACAGTTATCTTCTGGCACAGTCAATCAGGTACGGTTTATGCCTCGCAATGTGAGAATGGTATCTTGCCAGAGACTCTAAAGCTAATAGATATTTATGGCAAAGCTTCTGGTTATAAAGTATCTAAAACATTTGATGCTTATGCCACTACTGGTGGTGCTGATGATTGGCTAGCAGCCATAGGCGTTCCTGCCTTTACTGTAGAGCTCACTACTCACGATGGAGTGGAATGGGACAAAAACTTCGCTGGTATTAAAGCGATTCTTGAGCGCTACAAATAGTGTTTTGGAGTTATAATTAATAGGTTAAAAATAATTCAATAAAATGACTGCATTAAATATTTTATATGTTTGTGGAGTGATAGGTGTTTTGGATACGCTTTATCTTGTTTACCATAAGATGCGTGGGACAGAAGTGGCTTGCATCTTCTTCCCTAAAGAATGGTGCTACAAAGTTCAACATAGTCCACAGAGCAAAACTCTTGGTATTCCTAACTCACTTGCTGGACTTGTGATGTATGCTTTGATTCTAATCTTTACTTATTATTTTAGCTTGGGTCAAGCTTCATTTCTTTGGGTAAAGTACATAGTCACTTTCGGTTTTCTTTTCTCTATGTATTTCACTTATGTTCAAGCCTTTGTTCTCCGAGCTTTCTGCACTTGGTGTGTAGTTTCAGCTTTAAACTTTATAGTAATGGCTTACGTCGTTTGGTTTATGTAGTCTGAAGTTGTATTGTGGTATTAATGCCAAACAAACAAATTCAAAAGATTAGTTTCTATTCTCGTATTGATAATACTGAGGCCAAACACTGGCAGTCAAAGATTTTAGAGTGGCTCAAGGATAATTATCCAAATATTGCTGTCGAAGAAGAACATTCTGATGCGGTGATAGTTTTGGGTGGAGATGGAGCCATTATGGAAGCTTCAAGGATGAATGCCAAAAGTGGTGCGGTCATAGTGGGTATAAATTTGGGTAACCTTGGATTTTTGTCTTCCATAAATAATCCAATAGATTTTCCTCTAATGCTTGAGAAGTTGTTCAAAGGAGATTTTCAAATTCATAAAGGTATGTTGGTGAAGGCGGTGGTCATAAGGGATGGTAAAGAAGTGTTCTCTGCAGAAGCCTTTAATGAAGTAGTAGTAGAAAGTCCACTTGGGATGGTTGAGCTTGATGTGGTCATAGATGGGGAAGTAGTAGAAGAAATCAGAGGCAGTGGGGCACTCGTGGCCACTCCTTTTGGCTCTACTGCTTATAACCTTTCGGCGCATGGGCCGATTGTTTCTCCAAATATTGAGTGTCTTATAGTCACAGAACTTTTTGATCATGATATTCCCTCACCGAGCCTTGTTATCCCCACTACAGAGACCATAAAACTAGTTGTTCAAAACTTTAGAGAGAATAAACTATTAAAGATAAGTGCAACCAATGAGCCAGTAGATGTGCTTCTTATAGCAGATGGGCAAGCTTCGTTTGTTTTGAAGCAGAAAGATGAGGTGAATATTACCAAAACCGACAGCTCCTTCAGTCTTGCTATCCTAGAACACAATCACTTTTTCAAATCTCTCCGCTCCAAATTCAGTTTTAAGTAATTTCTTATCAGTGAGTTTTGTGCTATCCTCGGTGTCTATGTCTAGAGACGAGGTCATTCTCAGATTTGAGAATCTGAGCTTCGAATACGAGCAAAATAAACCTATTTTAGCTGAGGTGAATTTTAGTGTGCGTAGAAATACGAAGATTACTATTATGGGTCAAAATGGTGGAGGTAAAAGCACGATGTTCGGCCTCATCACCAAGGCTCTAAAGCCAGAGGAAGGAAACGTCATTATTACAAACAATCTCACCATAGCTATCGCTCGACAGGTTATCCCTAGAGACGAACTCGACTTCACGGTCAGGGACTTTTTCCAAAAAGCTTTTCAGGACTCAGCAGAAGCAGGACTTCGTAGGAAAACAGGTAAAATACATGATATAGACCCAAAGATTGATGATGTATTAGAAGTGGTGAATCTCAAAGGTCATGAGAAGATGCATGAGAGGATTGTGCGTACTTTCTCTGGTGGGCAACAAGCCAGGTTACTACTCGCTTCGGCCCTTATCCAAGATCCGGATTTGCTCCTTCTTGATGAACCCACGAACAATTTAGATAAAGCGGGGATAGAACACCTTACCAAATTTCTAAAGGAATATGAGAAGACAGTAATGGTTATTTCTCACGATGCAGATTTTTTGAATGCTTTTACTGATGGAGTCTTGTATTTGGATGTTTTCACTCAGAAGGTTGAGCAATACGTAGGGAACTATTTTGATGTAGTTGAACAGATAAAAGTGAAGATGGACAAAGACAGGAGAGCCAATGCTCTAAAGGAGAAAGAAATTCAAGCCAACAAAGACAAGGCAAACTTCTTCGCCAACAAAGGAGGACAAATGCGCCTTGTGGCTCGTCGTATGAGGGATAAAGCCGAAGAGTTAGAGGACTCAATGGTAGAAACACGTAGAGAAGACAAAACTATTCGTCCGTTTACTATTCCTGTCCAAGCTGGACACATAGGGAACATTCTCACTATTACTTCTTTCTCTGTGCTTGATTTCAAAGATTCACCCCGCCGCGGCGGGGCGAGTAAACCAGTGAAGAGAAAAGCCAATATAACCCTTAGGCAGAAAAAACATTTATTGCTCAAAGGTCCAAACGGTATAGGCAAGAGTACTTTGCTCGAAGCTATAGCTAGTGGCAAAGCAGAAGGGTCAGAGATTATGTCTGGCACAAATGTTGGTTACTATAGACAAGATTTCTCCACCCTAAACTTCGAAGACACAGTGAAGGAGTCTCTAATGTCTGTGATGAAGGAAAAGATAGAAGAAAACATGCGTTCTACTGCTGCTGGATTTCTCATCACTGGAGATTTTATAAATAAAAAAATAGGCAGTCTCTCAGAAGGGCAGAAAGGGTTAGTCGCCTTTGCTCGATTAGTCCTACAGAAGCCTGGACTTTTAATCCTTGATGAACCTACTAACCATATAAATTTTCGTCACCTTCCAGTCATTGCTGAAGCTTTGAACAAATACGAAGGAGCGATGGTACTTGTTTCTCACGCTCCTGATTTTGTAGAGAAAATCCGTATAGATGAAACTCTTGATTTGGAAAAATAATATATTGACAAAAAGTGCAAAAAGTGTATAATACACGCTGAACTTTGCACCTTACACACAACTCGGAGGTAGTATGAGAAAATTAGCTTTTGTTTTGAGCCTTCTCATTCTGCCTTTCGGTGGATTGAATGCTCAAAAGAGTCTCCTGCGAGGCTCACCTCGTTCGATGGTCAAGCAGAACAAGGTTGCAGACAAGGAGAATCTCACTCGTATTAAAAACGAGCAAGCGATTCGCATGTTTGCTTCCAAAGGTCTACTTGTCCCACTCGTTGATGGCAACGGCATAGTGGTGGACAAGCGTCTTGATGAAAATCGGCGCTACTGTCGACCGTGGGCAGTGAAGTTTCTGAAGGACCTCGGTCTGAGGTTTGAGAAGAACTTCCGCAAACCCATCAAAGTTAATTCTTGTGTCCGAGATATCGAGACACAAGAACACTTGAGGTGGGCGAACCCGAACGCGGCGAAAACCAAGGGTCCCAAGGCTTCTGCCCATTTGACTGGTTCGGCCATAGATATTGCTCGCATTGGCCTTTCTAGGAAGGAGCAGGAATTCATTCGCACCCGCCTCATAGTGAACGA
>JBAQNS010000023.1:0-2119 GCA_049304015.1 Minisyncoccia bacterium
AACTTGAAAATTTAAAACGACAATTCCTCGAGCACACGGAGATTGAGAGAGGGCGAGCTCTCAAAACTATTGAGAACTATGATCACTACCTCACCCGCTTTTTGAATTTTTCTAAGGCGAAGAGTGCAAAGGATATTGATGAAAGTTTAATTCGAGAATTTAGATTGTGGTTGAATAGACAATCAACTGGCAACAACCGAGCGACTGGTCAAACCCTTTCGAAGAAGACTCAGAATTATTATATGATTGCTCTTCGCGCGTTTTTAAAATTTTTGGCCAAGAAAGGAGTGAAATCTCTTTCTCCTGAAGTTATAGAATTGGCGAAAGTGCCTGAACGTCACCTTGACCTCATCTCCCCTTCTGAACTCACACGTCTCTTAGATGCACCAAAGGGTGATGATTTAATCTCTCTACGAGATAGAGCCATCTTAGAATTATTTTTCTCCACAGGACTCCGTGTTTCTGAACTTGCATCACTCACCAATGATTTGGATTTAAAAGCCGATGAATTTTCTATCCGAGGTAAGGGCAGTAAAGTGCGTGTAGTTTTTCTCTCTGATGAAGCCAAGGATGCTTTGAAGAAATATTTGGCCGCGAGGAAAGATATGAGTGATGCGATGTTTGTCTCTGTGGGCGGAGAGTCTAGGAAAAAGGAACCAACCCAACTCACTCGTCGTTCTATAGAGAGATTGGTGAAAAAGTATGCTATCAAAGCTGGGATATCCAAGAAAGTCACTCCCCACGTCATCCGACACTCCTTCGCCACAGACCTCCTCTCCAACGGCGCAGACATAAGAAGCGTCCAAATGCTCCTCGGCCATGCGAACATCTCTACCACCCAGATTTATACCCATGTGACCGATAAGGCCCTGCGCGACACACACAAAAAGTTCCACACTAGGAGAAAATAGTTGCTTTTAAGGTCTGGTTGAGTAGGATAAATCAATGCTCTTTCTAGGAGGTTTGTGTGGCAGAACCAGTGGACAGTCGTATACAAGAAGCTATTGGTAGGCTGGATGATAACCAGAAGCGCCTGCACGCAGAAGCTGTCGCTGAAGGACTCAAGGATGAGGTGTGCCCAAGGTGCGAGTCAGTATTACTCGCCTTTCAGCATTTCTTGAGGTGCGATCCGGAAAAGTGCCCTATGATCGCACGTAATCCGGACGGCACCCCTAAGCCAGATCTGCTTGAACAACTTCTCGGTTCCATACCCAACGAAGACACCCCTGCTTAAGGGGGTTTTTCATTTATGCAAAAGAAAATGAGGATAATTTTGCTACCTAGTGGCTTTTGCGACGCACAGAATAGTTATGTTGGTGATTTTTGATCACACTAGGCCACAAATTTTAAATTTTTACCAGTTTCTACCTATATTTCAAAGCCTATTTTAAGAGACGTCTTTACAGTGAAAGACTTTTATTTTTTGAGAAAAAAGAAATGGTTATCCACAGTTTTTTGTCGTCAATTTTTCATACACTTAGTAGCATAACTCTTAAACTAGGAATTGAGAGTAATAGATAATTAAACAAACATAATCAAAATTAAATCATAAAAAGTTTCCTAGATAGCAAAAAAGCACCTACTTCGGGTTTAGAGTGCGCCCCTGGTGGAACTGGTAGACACTATGGTCTCCAAAACCATCGCTTGACGGCATACGGGTTCGAGTCCCGTGGGGCGCACCCTGTATCTGAAGGGCGCTTTTTTGTGGAATTGAGGCAACCGCCCGACTCGGCTGTTGCTGAAATTAGTATACTACTAATTTGCAGCCATATCGCAAGCAAATTGTAGTCCAAAAAATGATTAATTTTGTATTATATAGCCTTATTAAGCCATTTTTTTACAAAAGGATTGTATCTGATTGTTTATAAAATGTGGATAAGATTTTGTATATACCATATATATACAGATATGTAAGATGAATTTAAGCCAACATAGAACTATTTGACAAAAGTGGGTTATTAGGTATACAATATCGGGGTAATAAGTTTACGAGAAGTTCGCCTCACGGCGGACTTCTTTGTTAGAAGATTAATATATAAACATCATGTTTGATCTAAAAGTCATCAATTCAGTATTAGGAGAACTCGAAGAACTTCGAGGTATTCCTCGTGCCAAAATT
>JBAQNS010000024.1:0-3211 GCA_049304015.1 Minisyncoccia bacterium
CTGATGCAGGATTAAAGAATCCAAAAATGGCCATGGTCTATCGTATCCACGATGCCCCTAGTGCAGAGAAGATAGAGAACCTCGCTACCTTTGTGAAGGCACTAGGATTTAATTTAAAAAACAAAAATGGAGAGACAACAGGAGAAGATATCTCAGCAATGCTCAAAGCAGTCGAAGGTTCTCCGAGCGAGGCACTCATTAAAACAGCTACTATTCGCTCAATGCAAAAGGCGATTTATTCTACAAACAATATCGGACACTTTGGATTAGCCTTCAAATACTATACTCACTTCACCTCACCTATCCGTCGTTACCCAGATGTGATGGTACATAGACTACTCCAAAGGTACCTCACTCAAGGCAAGGTTGAACAAGATGAAGTGGTTAAATATCAAATGCTTTGTGATGCATCTACAGAACGAGAGATTAATGCATCAGAAGCCGAACGAGCATCTATTAAATACAAACAGGTTGAATACATGCAGGAACATGTTGGTGAAGAATTCGACGCTACTGTCTCTGGGGTTTCTGAATGGGGTGTTTATGTAGAAGAAGTGAACACCAAGGCCGAAGGTATGGTCAAACTCCGCGATATGACTGATGACTTCTACGAACTCTTTGAGAAGCAGTACGCAGTCGTAGGTAAAAAAACTGGCAACAAATATTCATTAGGAGATAAGGTACGTGTGAAATTAGTAGCTTCAGACCCAGAACGCAAGACGCTCGACTTTAGTTTTATAAATTAAAGTCTCGCTTCACGGATCTTTTCTTGATAGAAAAGTCCGCGACCCCGCCTCGGACCGTCGTCCTCCGGCCTTGCGAAGCTTCCCTAAGGGTCGCTTCTCACTCTAGACTTCCAATTCATAAAAGCGTAAAGTTTCCAAAGAGTTGTTCCACCCCAACTAAGAGTTCCAAATGGGCGCAAAGATGACGAAAGCAGCCTTAATCCGTTACGAACGGAAATTAAGGGCTGAAGCAAGAGCGAGCGAAAAAGCTCGTGTGAAAAGGAACGCCACGCGGAGGGCGAAGAGCAAGATCTCCAAGAAAACGAAGAAGGAATTGTGCGGGCACTCCTTCGTCATCGTATATGTGTACAATATGTGAGCACGACTAGTTCGTGCTTTTTTGTTGACTTTATTATTCAAAAGAATAGTATCTTTTCTAGAGTTCGTATCCCAAACCAGAGGTACTTGTGCTCATTACAAACCCGTTTGAAGAAATCAAATCTGTTTGGATTCAACCGCCAAGCAATAATGGCGACCAGAACAGCGACAAGTACAAAGTATTAATGTACAAGTGCGATGGGACGGGGCCAGTAATTCCAGGCACTGGACACATCGGTGCGGTAATCCTCGATACAGAAGGAGAAGCTGCCGCATTTTTGGCCGCAATCCTAATCTGCAACCCAGGCGTAAGTTGGGTAGACGAAAAGTGCTACCGTGACCTTCGTCTCACTAGACTTGAGGAATATATAAGAAACTTTCAGCCTGGCAACATGAAAATCGAGGTCATCACAGGCATCGGTGATCAAGATGTGATGAAAGTGGCTCGAGAGTTAGCCCAACGCACTCAGAAAAAGCAGTAAAGCCCGTTAGGGCTTTTTTTTATTGACTTTATTTGTGATAGAAATAGTATATTTTCAAATGCATGTCCTTTTGTCTTCTTCAGGGAGTACTGATGAAACTTGCAGCGCTTGTGACCAGCGGAAAGAGCGGTGACACAATTGGAGTAAGCATCGTTCATCTTCTTCCCTCAGGCCACACTGATCCACAGAACTGCGAACCGTGCAAACGACTCGTTGTGGATCGTGAGAAGGAAACCTGGGGAGTATCAAACCCTAATAACCCCAACACCGAAATCGTGCCCATCGGATGTTCCAGAAAGGGTGAAGTTGGGTGGAATGATGTTCTCATAGTTCTCGATCTTGAGAACAGGCTCCATATCCAGTGGGCGTCCGACAGAGTCGCACACGCTGTACTTGGTCAGCTCGAACTGGCCTCACTTCACCAGTAACATCCAAACAAAGCCTTCGGGCTTTTTTTATTTAGCTACACTAACAGCCTCGTCAAATTCAATAGAAAGGAGTTTGGATACACCGTTTCCAGACATAGTCACTCCATAAATAACTCCTGCACGACCCATAGTTTCTCTGTTGTGAGTCACAAGGATTAGTTGAGAGTGCTTTGAAAGCTTTTCCACCATATCTCCGTATCTCTTTGAATTCGCTTCATCGAGCGCAGCATCAGTCTCATCCAAAATAATAAACGGAGGTGGATTAACTTGAGAGATAGCGAAGAGCAGAGCAATAGATGTGAGCGCTCTTTCCCCACCACTAAGCATCATGAGGCCTTTAGTTTTTTTCCTAGGCAAACTCACAGAGATATCCAATCCCTCTTCAATAATTTCTTCACTCTCCTCATCTGTATCATCTATCTCCTCTCCTTCTGCAATGGCCTCAATCTTTTGTTTTTTATTCTTGGTCAAAAGTAGATGTGCATCACCTCCTCCAAACATTGTATTAAATAGTTCTCCGAATTTTGTATTTATCTTTTGTATACCAGTAGAGAATTCAACAGCCAATCGTTCCTCCAAATCCTTAATAAGTTCCTTGAGTGACTCAGCTGACTTCTCCAAATCCAAAAGCTCTCGAGCAAGGAATTCATCCCTCTCAGAAACATCTGTGTATTCCTTCACCACTTCATCTGTACTAGAAATACCTGAATCCTCTAGTCTAATTTTAAGCTTCTCTATTTCCCTCTTGCGCTCCTCTTGGACACCCCTGTCTCTCGCCACCTTAGATTCATCACCCAAATCAATATCTTTAAAGTGCATTACTTCAGGTCCAGCGAGCACCGCCACCTCTTCTACCTCTCGCATAAACTCAGTTTCATCTTTCTTTAGACTTTCTTCTCTGAGCTTCAAGGCATTAAGTTTGGCTATCAAATCATTCTCTTCAGCCATAATTCTAAACACTGCCTTCTCAGCATCTCGGCCAGAATTCTTCTCCTTCTCTATATTATTTTTGAGCTCATCATACTTAGCTCTTAATGTTTTCTCTTTCTCTTCTGCTTGTTTTATCTTAGCCTCTGTTTCTAACTTTTCTTTCTGGAGTTTCTTAATAGCCTCTTCTGCATCAATAATAAGACTAGAATCACCTGAATCCTTGTGGCTTTTTATAAATGTATAAATCCTATCTACTATCCTCTCGAGC
>JBAQNS010000025.1:0-6518 GCA_049304015.1 Minisyncoccia bacterium
ATAAAATCTATAAAATCTTTCATCTGATAATTATATAACATAAACACCCACAAAAAATGTGGGTGTTTATGTAAAAAGAGGGGATTAATTTAGAAACCAAACATATGAGAGAAGAAACCTCTCATACGACCTACTGTAGATATACTTCCCGCAACCACCGGTTGACCATTACCTTGGAACACGGGATTACCAACCGGACGTCCCTGTTCGGTTGATTTTTCATCTGGTCCTCGATTATTTGGACCCTTCAATCCATCATAAATTTTAGTGGCTACAACATTTGTACCTGTCACTGTCCCTTGAACAGAGATAATGTCTCCGACCAGAATACTAGTGATAGTGCCTACTGCACCATTTTTATTAATGACTGCACTTGTGGCATCAATAGTATAGGTAGTAGGCGCAATGGTTGTGCTTGTTTTCTTTTGCTTCATTCGGCTCGTGACTGTAATGATGTTGCCGTTTATTGTTGAAACTGTGCCCATGACTGCTGGTCTCACCATCATCCCAACTTTTCTCCCTTGAGAATTATCGTTTTGATTTGGTTGTGTACCAGTTTCTGCGAATACTGGAACCGCAACTGCAAGGCTCGCGAGAGTTGCGAAGGCCAGTGCAGCAGATATGTATTTTCTATTCATTTTTATTCCTTAAGCTAATAATCACAGGCTGCATTGCCCGTATCATGTATATACGTAAGAAATATAATCATGGTGCACGATTTGCGGAGACGGAGGGATTCGAACCCTCGAAGCCCTTTAAGAGGCTTGCCTCTTTAGCAAAGAGGTACGTTAGACCACTCTGACACGTCTCCAGTACAGCTTAAATTAACATATTTTTTGAACTTTTCACATTGTGGTAAAATATCTGGATACAAATTAAGTTTTTTAAAATAATATGAATAAGAACATAGTAATTGTCATTGCCGTCTTAGTAGTAGCATTCTTTGTTTGGAAATACATACCAATGGGTTCAAAACCGATAACACTTCCTATAGAAACTTCAAATACAGAAACAGACGCAACAACAGTTTCAGTCACCACAAATATAGTTTCTTATGATGGCACCAGTTTCACTCCAGCAACAATTTCTATTAAGCAAGGTGATTCAGTGACATTCATAAACAATACAGAAGGGAAGATGTCCGTAGCCTCAAACCCTCATCCTGCACACACAGATTATCCAGAGTTCGACCAATACAAAACTAGCTCACGCGGACAAAAAACTTTCACTTTCACCTTTGAAAAGATTGGCACTTGGGGTTACCACAATCACTTGAATGCTACGGCCGGAGGTACAGTAGTAGTGACAGCCAAATAAGACAAAAGCGGTCAAATTTACGGCATGCTAGAATGAATGTATGCCAAACGAAGAATACCAAAAATTAGGTTGGAAAACTTTCTGGGTTTTTTTGTCAGATAAGTCAAAGATAGCTGTTCTTATTGGGTTTATTGCTCTTGCTTTTGTTGTCTTCAAAGTTCCTTATGCTGGTTGGGTTGCCTTGGTTTTTTTCCTTGCAATGATAATTACAGCAATTGTTACTTGGATTGATTATGTTGGTTATGGTTATCAACTTGGACCTGATGCGCTCAAGCTACGCAGAGGAACATTTAACAAAGAAGAAGTAGCTATTCCTTATAGACAAATTCAAAATGTAGATATAGAAAGGCCATTTCTCTATGTATTGTCTGGGACTTCAAAAATAGTCATTCTCACAGCTGGACATGAAGACGCAGATGCAAAGGAGAATGGAAGCAAAGGTGAATCAGAGGGTATTATCCCCATCATAGACAGTAAACTTGCAGTTAGTTTGCAGAATGAACTACTGAGTCGAGCGAATATTCAAAAGGTGATTCAAGCTTAGTGTGCTATGGCTACACACAAAATCTTTTTTACCCCTGCTTGTTTTAGGGCACGTTTAGCTTCATTAAATGTGGCTCCAGAAGTAGTGACATCATCTAGAATTATGACGCATCTGTTTTTGACTTCATTTTTTGCTTGCATTGAATTTTTTAAATTCTCATCTCGTTCACGTTTAGTGGCGTGGGTTCTGGCCTGACTTTCTGTATAGTGAGTTTTTACTAAAAGGTTTGGAGTATAAACAAACAAATCATTTGTATTTAATTTTTTAATTTCTTCACCTAATATTTCAGTTTGATTCCAACCTCGTTCTCGTCGTCTCTTATCTGCAATGGGCATAGGGATTAATAGGGGATTAATAAAATTTTCAAATAATGCTCGTTCAGCAAGCTCGTGTTCCAAAACATCAAAAAGTATTTCTGCAAGTTTCCCTGCAATTTTTCTGTTACCTTTGTATTTTAGTTCCCATACGAGTGTTTTCACATCTGCATTTTTATAATCAAAGAGAGCAATAATTCTTTCGTTTTTAGTTTCTCTAGCTTGTGGTAACGAGTTCAAAAGGCTAGAAATACTCATATTTTCTAGAATTTCAACAGAAAGACTTTTGGGGAAAAGAAAATCCAAAAAAAATTCATATACAGACTCGAATTTATCCATACATATATAATAAACGAATATTCACATGTTATACTTAGAATATGTCGTTTTTCTCGAATATTTTTTCTGATAAGAAAGAACAGAGTGTTTTGGGTATAGACATCGGTTCTTCGGCCATAAAAATAGTGCAGATTAAGCGCCAAAACGGTCAGGCTGTCTTAGAAACCTATGGAGAATTAGCACTTGGTCCATACGCTGGAGGGACGATAGGACAAGCAGTGGTGATGCCCCCAGAGAAGATTGCTCAGGCATTGATTGATTTAATCAAGGAAAAAGAGGTAAATATTACTACTAAGAAGTGTGGAGTTTCTATCCCTTTCGCTTCAAGTCTTATGTCTATAGTAGAGATGCCTGAAGTTTCCAATAAACAATTATCAGTGATGGTGCCGATAGAAGCACGCAAATATATTCCCGTGCCCATTTCTGAAGTGGTACTTGATTGGTCTCTTATACCCAAGACGGAAGTCGCCGCTGAAGAAACAAATAGCTCTACTCCCAGTTCAGATTTACAAAAAATAACTAAAAAAATTGATGTTTTGGTGGTGGCAATACACAAAGACACCATTTCTCGTTACGAAGAGATAATATCCAAAGCCGGGCTCGAAGCTAGTTTCTTTGAGATAGAAATATTCAGCACCATGCGAGCTGTCCTTGATGATTCCCTTACTCCAGTGATGATTATGGATATGGGGGCTGCTTCAACAAAGCTCTATATTATTGAGAGGGGAGTTATAAAATCCTCACACACTGTTAACCGCGGTTCTCAAGACATCACCTCTACGATTTCTAAATCATTAGGTTTGACGCTTGAACGCTCAGAGGTGATGAAAAGAACCATTGGAGCTACTGGTGATGACAAAACTCTAACAAGCGTCATATCGCTTACCCTTGATTATATTTTCGAAGAAGCTAACAGAATCTTACTCACTTTTGAGAAGAAATATAACAAGACAGTCTCCAAAGTCATTCTTGTTGGTGGGGGAGCTTCTCTCAAAGGCCTAATTGATTTATCCAAAAATAATTTCAAAACAAATGCTATGACTGGAGATCCTTTCAACAAACTTTCGAGCCCTGCATTTCTCGATTCAATCCTTAAAGAAACTGGTCCAGAATTTGCAGTGGCCATAGGTGCGGCCTTGCGTAAACTTTCAGAAGAAGAATAGAGTTGTTATAAACACCTAGTGGACAGTTATTCTTTATTTAACATTGTTTCTGGTCTATAATTTGCTTAGATGGATCCAAAATTTCAATCATCATTTATACCAAAGGGGCCAGTCGCTTCTCCGGCATCTTTCGCAGCACCAAAAAAATCTGGTGGTCTATTCGGTTTTATAGCCTCAGTAATTTTCTTTATAGCTGTAGTAATTTCTGCAGGGTTATTTGGTTATGAGAAGTATCTACTCTCAAGCATTGCTCAAAGAGGTGATGACCTAAAGCAGGCCAAAGAAGCCCTTAATCCAGATTTGATTAAAGATCTCTTGAAGCTTAATTCCCGTATAAATTCTACCCAAGACATTCTTTCTAAACACACTGTACTTTCACCACTTTTTGATTTTCTTGAAAGCACTACTTATAAATCTGTTCGTTATACCTCATTTAAATTTACAAATGATAAAGAGTTAACGATTTCTATGGGTGGTCAAGCACGAGGTTATGCCGCCGTAGCTCTTCAAGCAGATACCTTAAGTCGAAGCAAATATATTAAAAATCCTGTTTTCTCTGATCTTCTCTTGGATGATAAGGGTAATGTTTTGTTTAGCTTCAAGGCAACTCTAAACCCAGAGATTATTTCTTATAAGAGGCAAGTAGAAAGTGGTGAATTGCAGACAACAACACCTCCTGTTGTAGTACCAACTACTATAGATACATCTGCTGCGGCTGCTCAGGGGACCACAACCACACCAAAAAAATAATATGAAAAATTCTACAGCCATCATCATAATATTAGTCGCCTGTGGTCTCTTTTATACCTTTATTGCCCCAGAATACAGCAAGGTTCAAGCTCTTAGAGCTAACCTCATTGAGTATGAGAATATCATTCAAAATGTTTCTAGTTTAGCCAAACAAAGAGACGATTTATTGATTAAATACAACGCTGTACCCAGTGCTGATGTCAGCCATCTAACCAAAGCATTGCCAGATTATATAGATACAGTCAGGTTGGCTATGGATTTTGATAATATCTCTGCCAAGTATGGTATTTCTATAAAAAGTTTCCAAGTAGTGGATAACAAAAACACCTCTATTGCTGATGCCGTTTCTAACAAATCTTACAATGCCACCACAGTTTCATTTAGTTTTGTGACTTCTTATCCAAGTTTTAGAAAATTTATGAGAGACATTGAACAAAGTCTCAGAATTATTGATGTGAAGAACGTTTCGTTCTCCGCCAGTGATAATGGATTGAATGAGTATAATGTGTCCATTCAAACTTATTGGCTCAAATAAAATATGAAAAACTTTTTCCAAAACAACAAAAATATTTTCATCACCATAATTATTTTAGTTATTGTCTTTTTTGTTTTTAAATATTTTAGAGGCACTACTATTTCACCAACTGAGTCATTGGATAACAGTGTGGTTTCGGCGGGTAGAGATGTTGTAGATCTAAGCAACAGTATTAAAACAGCTACCTTGGACAGCTCACTTTTCTCTATCCCTACATATAAAGCTCTCCAAGACTTTAGTACTGAGATAACATCTCAACCAATTGGTCGAGTTAATCCTTTTAGTCCTATTGGTTCAGAAAGTTCTCAGACGGTTACTCCTACACAAACTACTTCAACTAAAAAATAAATGAGCATACTTGATGTTCTGAAAGATAAAAAAGTCATAAAAGAAGAAGATGTTACTCAGATTGAATCAGAGTCTGTTTCTTCTGGTTTATCTATAGAGCAAGTACTTTTATCCAAAGGGGTGACTCCAGAGCAAATCCTTGAGAGCAAGGGAGAAGCTCTTCTTATCCCAACCAGAATCCTCAAAGGAGTTGATATTCCAGGTAAAGTTTTGAACTATATCCCCGAAGAATCGGCTCGACATTATCGTCTTATAGCCATTGGTGTCACAGACGGAGTATTAGAGGTGGGGATTGTCGACCCGGATGATATGGAGGCCAGAGATGCTTTGAATTTCATTTCTTCAAGGATAGGCATGCCTTATAAACTTTTCCTTATAAGTGAAGATGATTTAGAACACGAACTTGAACTCTACAAGGGGATTTCTGGAGAAGTAACTAAAGCTCTTTCTGAACTAGAATCGGAGTTATCAGAAAAAATCGCTGAACAGAAAACAGATGAAGAAGGTGTAGAATCAAAAAATAAATTAGAACCTAAAATAGTTGAAGACGCTCCAGTTACAAAGATAGTAGCTACCATTCTTTCTTATGCTTCGGATGGGAATGCTTCAGACATCCATATTGAACCAATGCTTGATAATATTCGAGTTCGTTTTCGAGTTGATGGGATACTAAACACATCCCTCACTCTTCCATCCAAGGTTCATTCGGCTCTAGTGGCACGTATTAAGATCCTTACAAACAGTATGCGTCTAGATGAAAAGCGCAAGCCTCAAGACGGTAGATTTTCTGCAAAGATAGAAGGTAAAAAAATTGATTTTCGTGTTTCAACTTTCCCTACATACTATGGAGAAAAGATAGTGATGAGAATTTTGGATCAGCAAAAGGGTGTTAACAAGCTTGATGATATGGGACTTTCTCCAAAAAACTTGGTTCTAATAAAAGATGCTATCAAACGTCCATACGGGTTGATACTAATTTCTGGTCCTACTGGTTCAGGAAAATCTACAACTCTTTATTCGATGTTGAATGAAGTAGACAAAGATCATATGAACGTTTTATCTCTAGAAGACCCTATTGAATATAATATGGAAGGAGTTTCTCAGTCTCAGGTCCATCCAGAGATTGATTACTCTTTTGCCACTGGTCTCCGTACAACACTTCGTCAGGATCCGGACATCATCATGGTGGGGGAAATTAGAGACAAGGA
>JBAQNS010000026.1:0-7100 GCA_049304015.1 Minisyncoccia bacterium
GTCTGCGTACCATTTGGATGGCTAATAACCACATATGTCCCATAACCACCATTCCAACCAGTCCTGGCGATGATAACCACACCATCTGCTGCTGCATAAATAGGTGCGCCGTATCTATCTGCGAGGTCTACTCCATTGTGTCCATGAATACCTTGAGTTTTCCTACCGCCATTTATTGGTCTCATATAAAACCCTGCATAGGTTGGAAGGTTATTAAACTGCTTATTTGAAGAAGATGAAGAGGAAACGGTGCTAATACTTACTTCACCATCTGGGACAATAATCACGTCCCCAACACTAAGCTTGGAATTTATTAAAACATCATTGAAAGCTAAAATATCATTAATATCAGCCTTGTATTTAGCTGCAATAGATTTGAGAGTATCTCCCTTCCTAACTGTGTGTTTAACTCCAGAGATAGGGAGGATAACAAGCTCATCTCCTTCGATGACCTTTCCACCCTTTATATCATTTGCCCAGACAATAGTGTTTGTAGAAACACCGAACATCTTGGCTATGGCGGGGAGGGTGTCTCCCTTATGAACTATATAAACAGAAATCTGTCCGCCTCCTGCTTTGCCAGCATCAGCAAAAACAACATTTTGATCTGATTCTGGAGAGAGGGCAACATTGTCTACAATGGCCAAGTGGGGAGCAACTGTGGATATCGGGGTGGTGCTCAAATGACCCTCTAACAGAGCCATATTTTGAGAATTCTTGGCCTCAATAATGGTTGGTGTTCTTGAAAACTTAATCCCTTGAGAACGAGCGTTAACAAAAATAGGCACCCCTATAACCAAAACAGCTCCGATGATTATTGCACGACGGAGAAAGAAGGTTTTGGATGAATTTATTTTCCCAAAAAAGCCATATTTAGAGCGCTTTTTTGAGTTATAACTGTTTTTTATACGCTTTGGTTAAACTGTTTAATATTGGCCTGAATTACTGAAAAGTGGCCAGGAAGTCCTGAATGACCAACCCACCTATTTTACTACAAAAAAGAGGGTCAGACAACGTACAAGGTCAATATGTTATAGTGTCCAAATGGCCTTTGAAACCCTAAATCCAGAGCAAAAAAAAGCCGTCCTAACCACAAATGGACCTCTTTTAATCCTAGCTGGTGCTGGTGCGGGTAAGACTAAAACAATAGCAGAAAGGATTAGACATCTAATAAAAACAGGAGCAGCTCCATCATCAATTTTGGCCATTACTTTTACTAATAAAGCAGCCAAAGAAATGAGAGAGAGGGTGGGTAACATGCTCACAGAAGATAAAGATATAAACAGACCTATCTCAAGCAATGAGAGGCCTTTCATTTCTACTTTTCATTCCCTAGGAGTTCATATCATCAAAGAACAATCTTCTAAGCTTGGACTTAAGAGACATTTCACCATTTTTGATAGAGACGATTCAAAGAAAGCTATTAAAGAAGCTTTGGAAAAAAATAGTTTAGATCCAAAAACTCATGATGCAGGAAAAATTTTAAGTATGATTTCTAGAGAGAAGAGTAGGGGACAAAGCAGTGGTGAATTTTCAAATAGAATAGAAAGAAGTTCATTCTCAGAAATTGTAGACGTTGTCTGGAGAGAATATGAAAATATTTTGAAACGAGATGGCGCTCTTGATTTTGATGATTTACTTCTAAAGACTGCTTGGATATTAAAAAGTGATTCAGATGTCAGACATTACTATCAAAAGATTTGGGATTATATTCATATTGATGAGTATCAAGATACAAACGGCGTGCAGTACGAAATCTCTCAAATGTTAGTCGGACCAAAAAGAAATATCTGTGTAGTCGGAGACATAGACCAAAATATTTATTCTTGGAGAGGGGCAGATATAAAAAACATTTTAGACTTTGAGAAGGATTATCCGGATGCCCAAGTGATTCTACTCGAAGAAAACTATCGCTCAACTAAAAACATCTTGGATGCAGCTAATTCCATCATAGAAAAAAATGTTATCCGTAGAAAAAAAACCCTGTTTACTTCTAATTCATCTGGTAAAAAATTGGGGGTCTTTCAAGGTTTTGATGAAACAAGCGAAGCTGAATTTATTGCCTCAAAAGTTGAGGGAATTATTAATGATGGGACAAGACCAGAAGAGATTGCAGTGCTATACAGAGCCAATTTTCAATCAAGAGTGCTCGAAGAAGCCTTCATGCGTCACCGCTTACCTTATCAACTTTTGGGTACTAGATTTTTTGAAAGAAAAGAAATCAAAGACGTTCTCTCGTATCTTAAGGCGGCATTAAACAGAGACTCCCTGGCTGATATAAAACGTATCATCAATGTTCCAACTAGAGGTATAGGCAAGACAACTATTGCCAAGATTTTCACCGGAGGGGAAGATGGCTTGCCCAGTGCGACAAAAGCCAAGATTGCTAATTTTTATAATCTCCTCGATGAAATAAAAGAAACAATGGAGACAAAAACTCCCAGTCAAACTATTCAATTTATTTTGAAGCACTCTGGATTAGAGCTCGAATGGAAACATGGCAAGGCAGATGACTTGGAAAGACTTGAAAACGCATACGAGCTCGCTTCCTTCGCTGGTAAGTATGATGGAGAAGAACCAATGAAGGGTATAGAAGAACTCCTCACTGACTCAGCACTTCAGAGTGACCAAGATGAAATGAACGAGGACAATAAAGCAGTGAGACTTATGACTGTCCACGCATCCAAAGGTTTAGAGTTTGATGTAGTTTTCATCTCTGGACTTGAAGATGGATTATTCCCACATCAAAAATTAAACGAATCAAATATAACTCCGAGTGAAGCCGAGGAAGAAAGAAGATTGTTCTACGTCGCTCTTACTAGAGCAAAGAAAAAGATTTATCTCTCTTATGCCCAAATGCGTATGATCTTTGGACAAAGACAAGTGAACGTTCCTTCTGAATTTATTTTGGATATCCCTGAAGATTTGATTGAAGAAGAACTGTTTGATTCAGATGAAGGGTGGAGACGAAAACCTCTTCTTGATATACCATTTGATTAAATGAAACCCAAAAAATCTTTAGGTCAAAACTTTCTAACTTCTGAAGGGGCAGTTGATTCTATCCTAGATGCTGGGGATGTATTAGGGGAAGACATTATCCTTGAAATAGGGCCGGGTAAGGGAGTTTTAACCAAAAAACTCTTAAAATTTGGAGGTAAGGTCTTGGCTGTAGAAAAGGACGATAAACTTTTTGAGGTTCTCAAGGAGAAATTCAAAAAAGAACTCAAAAATAAGAAATTAACCCTTATTCATGAGGATATTTTGGATTTTGACCCTAAAGATTTTGGGTTAGCTCCAAACGGCTACAAACTCATAGCCAACATTCCTTATAACCTCACTGGGCAAATCATTCGTAAATTCCTTGAATCAAAAATTCAACCAGAAAGGATGGTTCTTATGGTTCAAAGGGAAGTGGCTCAAAGAATCGTAGCCAAAGATGGTAAAGAGAGTATTTTGTCCATATCTGTAAAGGCTTACGGGGAACCAAAATATGTTCAAACAGTCAAAGCTGGCTCGTTTTTCCCTATACCAAACGTAGATTCAGCCATATTACTCATAGAAAACATCTCCAAAAACTATTTCAACACCTTTTCTGAAGAAGATTTTTTTAGATTTGTCAGAGCTGGCTTCGCCTCAAAGAGAAAAAAACTTTCTTCCAATCTTTCAGTAGTCACTGACAAAGAAAAAGTTAAAAATGCCTTCGAAGAATTAAAACTTAGTGACAACACACGAGCTGAAGACATTCGTACAGACATTTGGGCCAAGATTGTTCACAAACTGGTGGTATAAAAGCCTTATTTCTCTGGTATAATATTTTTATATGAAGCCAAGAATTCTTCTTTCGGTTTTGATTTCACTTGCTCTTGTTGGGGGGGTCACTTGGTATCGATTCAAATCTAGCGAACCTAAAAATACGGGCATTGTCTCTGTAGACGATCCTACAATAGTTAATATTGGTGATATACAAGGAATAAACACTAGACAGCTTGATCAAGCCACGAATCCGGATGGCACACCACTAACCAAAAGTGACCAACTTGGAAGGAATATGATTACTGATTATGTGAATTTGGCTGCAAATGGTGCTGCTACTGAAGACAGTGTGACTAATCTGGCCAACCAATATGTGGAGACAGTAAAAAACTTAAATGCTCCTACAGTTATCACTTTGGCAGATATAAAATCTGTGCCTAACACAAAAACAAATTTTGTTAATTATGCAAATTCTATTCAATCAATTCTGACAGAGCATGGAACAAAAATAGTAAAAACGTATCCGAACGGGAGTGTCACTAGTTTTGGCCCAGAATTGTACGCCCTCACAAAAGATATTGGTAATGCTTATAATGATGCGGCGATAAAATTGAAAAATACTCCAACACCTATTGCCCTTTTAAATAGCCATCTAAAATTAATAAACTTATATTTTGCTAGTGCAAACGCGATGCTCTCCATAACAAACACAGATAGAGATTCATCTGCGGCCTTTGCTGGTATAATTACTATGAATGATAATCTTGATAAGGAGACTGCGGCCGTAAATGAAATAAATCAAATCCTTATTAAAAACGGTATTTAACTTATGAAAAATATCAACAAACAAATTGCTTCGTTCCTAATCATCTTAACTCTAGTATTTTCTTCTCTCTCTCTGCCTGCGATTACTCCAAGAGCCAAGGCCACAGGACTTCCTGTAGTAGACATCCTTGGGAATTTCCTTAAGGCCAAAGATGTAGTAAGAATGATTGTTGATGGAATAGCCATGGGCGTAGCTCAAAAAATGACCAATGATATAGTTAAATCAACTATAAATTGGGCCAACACTGGATTTGAAGGTAACCCAACCTTCGTCACTGACCCAGTTGGATTCACCAAGAGATCTGCTGATAGTGCGGTGGGTTTGTATATAAATGATTCAAAATTTAATTCTCTTTGTACCCCCTTCCAAGGCAAGATACAACTCGCGCTTAGGAATTCTTATCTTTCACCACAAGATCAGCAGGTTCAATGTAGCTTCTCTGGCATAAAGGGAAACCTAGAAGGCTTTTATGGCGACTTCAATAGTGAAGGATGGCAAGGTTGGATCTCTATGACTCAAAATCCAACTAACAATCCTTATGATGTCTATATGACTTCAAAGATTGAAATGGATTCTAGACTTGCGAACACACTTGGTGTTCAACAAAAGGAGCTTGATATAAACAAAAACTTCCTAAGTACAAAAGATTGTATAGCCAAAAATCCAACTGATGCAGAAATTGCTGAATATACAATGGACCCAGTGGGTTCTGCATCAACAGGTAACCCAATAGCTACGGGGAAGAAAAAGTGGGACCCAACAAAACCCGGCAGTGCTTGTATTGAATATGGTCCGGTGAAAACTCCGGGCTCTCAGATTGCCAATCAAATAGAAAAGGCTGTCCCTTCAGGAATGCAAAAATTAATCACTGTTGACCACGTAGAACAATTAATAGGCGCATTCGCTTCTGGACTAATCAACAGATATATATTAGGACCACAAGGTTTGTTCAGTAAAAAACACACTGATTCTTATGGAGCCAGTGATACACCCCCTCCAACAAATACGTCTGGTATCAATCCAAAAGAAGGTTCACCTGATGATGGCAACCCTACTGTAACTGATTTTTGTATAGGTCTTGGTTGTAGAACAGTAGAAGTACCAGTCCCGGCCCCCGCACCTACTGGTGGGACTGACAAACCAACCCCTCCTCCAAGCAATACAAATAATGGAGGTGGAAATGAGGGTGGTGGTAGCAACCCTCCGGTTATATTCCAATAATGAAAAAGTATTTCTTAAAATTAACAATATTTCTAGCAGTGGTCGGTGTTTTTAACTTTGCACCAAAAACTGTTTATGCAGCAGCTTGTACAAACGGAAACGCCGCAGAAATTGCTGCTGGATGTAGCGGGGCTTGCAAATTAAATGATGGAACTGATAAGTGGATTACTAGCGCGAAAAACCAATGTACTACAAATGGAAAAACGTGGACGTGGTATCAACCAACGACTGCTGGGGCTAATGCTGCCGCTGGTACAGCCGATGCGGCAGCAGCAACCTCGGCAACAGCTGCCCAACAAGCTCCATATAAAAGTGGTCCTTGTGGTATAACAGAAATTGGTTGTCAACTTTGGGAAGCAATAACACGATTTGTGGGTTGGATAATTTTGGTAGTTATGAGGTTATTGAGCTTGTTGACTATTCTGGCAGGAGCAATTTTAAACTACGTCATCATGTATACGATAGTAGACATGTCCAAGCACTATTCTGATATAGGGGCTATAAAAACTAGCTGGTCTACTATTAGAGATTTGGCCAATATGACGTTCATTTTTATCCTTCTCTATCAGGCCATAAGGACAATAATCGGGGAGGGGAAGGAGACTCAGAAATTTGTGGTCAATATGATCATTGCAGCTTTGCTTATGAACTTTAGTTTGTTCTTCACTCAACTAATTATAGATGCTTCAAATATTCTCACTCTCACTTTCTATAAAGCAATTGTGGTTAATTATTCTCCAGACGATTTATTATCCTCTGGTCTTTCTAACTCCATAATGCAACCTCTTAATTTACAAAGTATTTGGAAAATAAGTGACACAATAAAAGGAACAGATCTTATAACCATTGGAGTCTTTGGTTCTGTTTTCACTCTCATTGCCGCATTTGTTTTCTTTGCTATAGCCCTTCTGTTCATCATTAGATACGTGGTACTTATTTTCGTACTTATATTTTCTCCAATTTTTGTTGTTGGAAGCATTATCCCTGGGATGAAAAGCTATGCAGAAGATTGGAAGAAAGCACTAACTGGACAAGTGACCTTTGCCCCGATTTATATGATTCTTACTTGGGTAGTTGTGAAAATATTTAATTCTTGTGGATTTATTTTAGGAGGACAATTAGTAAATGGTGTGTGTGTTAAACCAGCTGCAGCTGCATTTTCAAATATAGCCAACCCAGCCACCGCCGGAAGCGCTGGTACAATATCTTTAATAATAAATTTTATTGTTGTCATAGTTTTCCTAATTGCGACATTAATCATTTCAAAAAAACTTTCTGAATCATCAAGCTCATATCTTTC
>JBAQNS010000027.1:0-14402 GCA_049304015.1 Minisyncoccia bacterium
TTTTAGTGCTTATTGCACACATACTAATAAATTAAACCGCTTTCCGCCAGCCTAATTCATATTCCAATATTCTGCATAATATTGGAATGTTGTGAGTCTTGTGCATAACTTTCTGGAAATAATACTCTATAGGTATAGGATTAATAACAATATATATGAAACGGCTCTGCCTTTCATTGGTTATTATATTTTTATTTTTACCTAGTTTTGCTGACGCTGAGATAACTTATCCATATACAGTCGATGAAAAACCTCAAGTACTTTTTGGAGATAGTACTGAGGTAACTGTCCAAGCCACAACTACTGATGGCAGTATCGCAACTACCACCTATTTTGGGCTTGAAAATTACACTCATGATTATATAAATGGATATGCACATTTCACATTTACCTACACCCATCATGGGTGTTGCTTTGCTAGCTATCCTCCATTCCTGTATGTCACTAATGTTGATCCAAAATCAACCTCTACTCCTACAGATAAAATTCGTAAATCAATTATTGAATTACCGCCAAATACTTGGTCATGGTCAACCGACTGGTATTTGTTTGATGTTCAATTTGATGCCACTGGATATGCTGTCATTGCAAAGCAGGGTGGTATAGATGAAAAGTGGAATATACACACAGATGTACCAAATATCACACATACTGATTGGGCTTCGATTGCAAACACTTATCCAACGAGTTCTTCTTTGATATATTCAATGGCATTTACGCCTATTCAAATATATGATGCACCACCACTTCCAGAATGTTGTTCCAGTGTTTTATTCCTTCCAGGCATAGAGGCCAGTCGTTTGTATAAAATTGAGTCAAATACAGATAATCAACTTTGGGAACCGAATAGAAACTTTGATGCAGAGAAATTGTTTATGAATACAGATGGTTCAAGTGTAGACACTGACATCTATACAAAGGATGTTATAGATGAAGCTTATATCCCAACAGCTGGCCCAAATATATACAAATCATTCCTAAGTACTTTAGCTAGTCTAAAATCAGAGAATAAAATCACTGATTATTCTGCTGTACCTTATGACTGGAGGCTTTCACCAAATGATGTGGTTAATCGAGGGGTAAAATTTGGCGAAGGAGTTTACTATAACCAGAATACAGATGACCCATACATTATTAAAGAATTAAATCGGCTGGCCTCCACCTCTCAAACAGGTAAGGTCACAATAGTCGCACATTCGAATGGAGGTTTGGTGACGAAAGCTTTGATGCAGAAATTAAAAGATGACAACAGTCCGCTTTTAAATAAAATAGACAAAATTGTTTTTGTGGCTGTCCCACACCTGGGGACTCCTTCGGCTATTCCAGCATTGCTCAATGGATACAAGCAAGGCATCTCTCCATTCCTAGATGCCAATGTGGCTCGTGAGCTGGGGCAAAATCTTCCTGGAGCATATACACTTCTCCCAAGTGCCAAGTATTTTACTTATGTAGATAATCCAGTAGTGCGTTTTGATACAAGCTTGCCCAGCTGGGTAGAAAAGTTTGGGGATACAATTCATTCTAAAGAGCTTCAACATAATTTCCTCATAGACACATTCGAAAGGGTAGAAAGTTCAAGCCAAAATACTGATAATCCAGATTATCTTCGTGAGAATTTATTGAATAGTGCAGAATCATCTCATGACGTTTACGACAACTGGACCCCACCAGACGGTGTAGAAGTAGCAGATATCGCTGGATGGGGCATCCCAACAACAATCAGCGGAGTTAAATATGCCAAGGAAAAAGACAAAATAAAATTATATCCAACTTGGACCATAGATGGAGATGGGACTGTGGTAACCCCAAGTGCCTTATGGTCAAATGGTTACGCCAGTACAAGTAGGTATTGGGTGGATCTAAAAAAATATGATAGTGATAATTGGGTGTCTCAAGGATTTTTTCCAATAGATCATAAAAGTATTTTAGACACTACAGAACTTTTAGATTTTATTAGAAATGATTTAATTTTAGAAAATAATCCAGTATCTAGGACATACATATCAACTTCAATTCCAATTAGTACTGATTCAAAAAGGCTTCTATATTCTCTCCATTCGCCCCTTACAATAGATATATATGATAATGCAGGAAACCATACAGGTGTTTCGACTACTACAGGACAAATTGAAGAACAAATACCAGGGACGTACTTTGTGGAGTTCGGAGAAGTGAAATATTTCTTCGCCGGTAGTGATACTCCACTACACATAGTGATGAATGGATATGACTCGGGCACATTCACCTTTAGTATTGAAGAAAAACAAGGAGATAATACTGTTTCTACTTTAGTGTTTAAAGATATTCCTACTACACCAACCACTAAAGTCACTATGTCTGTAGTGGGGGATATAAATACTCTTTCACCACTAAATATTGATTCTGATAGTAATGGTACAAATGATATTATCCTCAATTCTATTGTAGGTGGCACAGTCACTTATGAACCACCACCTCCACCCGCACCTGCACCGAATCCACAAGTCCAAGTATCTTCAAGTGGTAGTTCAAGACGAAATCTTCAAAGGGTAAATTTAGCTGTATCCACTACCAGTCCTATAGTTTCTTCTACAACAGCCACGACAAAAATTGCTTCAAAACAAACTACATCGACAAGAACGACAGCCAAAGTTACAAAAGCCAAAAAAGCTAATTCTCAAACTGCACAGGCAATATCTGCAAATTCTAAAATAACTTCAAAGATCGGTTCTTTGTGGGGCAGGGCAGTTGGGTGGTTAGTTTCTAAATTCAAATGAGTGATATTATTAATAAATAAATTTATGTTAAATAAAAAAAACACATTGTGGATTTCAGGAATAATATCCTTTGTTTTTATTATTTCTAATTTGATTGGGACTTATAAAATATGTGGTAGTTATTCGGTTGGCAATTGCCCATTTACAATTCACAACATACAGATATTATTTTTAATTTTTATTCCTATTTTCATTCTTTCCCTTATCACCTACAAAATGCGAGATGTGGTTTTCCAAGCTTGGCTCAAATTTACATATGTTTGGGTGCCTCTAACTATTATTTTTACTCTTATTGCTCCAGAGTACGACCCATCACTTTTACCTATTACCAAAGGTGTCGTGTCTTTCTACATGTCCGTTCTTTTCCTAATAATTTCTATTGTCATAATTACCATTAAATCTCGCGCCTCAAATCATATCTCTAATTCGCGCGAATAGGCGAATAGTTTGAATTTTGAGCAACATCGGATGTTGCTCAAATTGGCTTTGGTCGAACAAAGGGATTTCTGGTAACATATACGAATATGAATAAAAATACGTTGAGATTGGTGATTATTAGTGGGCTGTTTTTGGTGCCTTTTATTCCTTTTTTGGTTTATAGCAACCTGTTCTTCCCATTTATTACCTCTAAGGCTTTCACTTGGAGAATCATTGTGGAGATTGTTTTCGCTCTATGGGCAGTGCTCGCAGTTGTGGCTCCAGAATATAGACCAAAGAAATCTATTATCTTTTATGCTTTAACCGCTTTTATAGTGGCCATTGGTATTTCTGATTTGTTTGGCATGGCTCCAGTGAAAAGCTTCTGGTCAAACTATGAACGCATGGAAGGATACATCACTTTGCTTCACCTAGAAGCTTTCTTCGTAGTACTAATTTCTGTATTTAAAGAAAAAGATTGGACCAGGTGGTGGAACACTTCGCTCGTGGCTTCTTTCCTTATGTCCCTTTATTGCTTCTCTCAACTCCTTGGCATCTCTCAAATCAACCAAGGAGGAGTGAGAGTGGATGGGACATTTGGCAATGCAGCTTACCTCGCAGTATATCTCCTCATTCATATATTTATTGCCATTCTGTTTATTGTACGAGAGAAAAAAG
The DNA here is from genome assembly GCA_049304015.1 of Minisyncoccia bacterium. Lineage (GTDB taxonomy): Bacteria > Patescibacteriota > Minisyncoccia > Phycocordibacterales > Zambryskibacteraceae > JAIFWN01. The sequence continues at coordinate 3,852 of JBAQNS010000027.1, forward strand.
GTTCACTATTACGCTTAGTTTATGGTTCATTAATTTTTGTTCAACTCGTGGTTCTCTACAACACCGCCACCAGAGGTTCTATCCTTGGACTCATCGGAGGACTCATACTAGTATCACTATTGAATATTTGGAACAAAGAGTCAGCTTCTGCTAGAAGGGTGAGTCTTATTACCCTCGGAGCCATCATTATTTTGGTCGGAGGGTTTTATACATTAAGAAATGCAGCTTTCGTGCAACATAGCCCAGTACTTCAGAGATTCGCCAGCATCAGCATTTCTTCTGTGAAGACAGAAGGACGTTCATTTATTTGGCCTATGGCAGTCAGAGGGATAAAGGAGCATCCACTACTTGGTTGGGGACAGGAAAACTTTAACTATGTATTCAATCAATTCTACGATCCAAAGATGTATAACCTCGAACCATGGTTCGACAGGGCACACAATATCTTCCTTGACTGGGGAGTGGCTGGGGGACTTTTGGGTCTAGCTCTATATTTGTCTTTATATGTGGTTCTACTTATCTCTATATGGAAAAAGGACGATGACATGCACTATATAGAGAAGTCTGTGTTGACTGGACTAATAGCTGGATATTTCTTCCACAACCTCTTCGTATTCGATCAACTCATTAGCTATATATTGTTTATCTCACTCCTTGCATACGTTCACTCTAGAACCGTACACGATAAGGAAGAAACAAAACACAAGGAGATAGAAGAAAATATTTCTTATGTTCTTGCCCCCGCAGTGGTTGGATTAATTTTGGTTTTGTATTTTGTAAATTTTCAACCAATGATTGCAAACACATCTCTTATCCAAGGATTGCAGACAGTGCAAAGTCCACAAAGTGATAAAAAGATGGCATTGGTTTATTTTAAAAATGCATATGACATCTCAAGACTCGGTAGACCAGAGACGGTTGAGTGGATTACTTCTTCTGCAGACAGTTTGCTCAGAGCAGATTCAACACTTAAAAATGATGATAAGCTAGCATATTTTAACTTTGCTAAAGATGCTATGACTGCTCAACTTGCAGAGTTGCCAACAGACACTAGGTACAGACTCATCGCCGGCTCATTCTATGGGAAGGTTGGTTTGACTGATGAATCCATAAAGAACTTGGAAGAAGCAAAGAGGTTAAGCCCAGGCAAGCAGTCTATTTACTTCACACTTGGTTCTGTGTATGTAGATAAAAAAGATTTCACCAAAGCCCTTGCAGAGTTTAAAGCTGCCTACGATCTCGCTCCGGGTTATCCTGAGGCCAGAATTGCTTATATGGTTGGAGCTATATATGCAGACAGATTAGATATAGTGAACGAAATGTCCAAAACTCTCGGAGTTTCTGACTATGCCAAGGATCAAAGGGTGATAAATGCTCTGATGAACACGAACAGAAACGATTTGTTAGAAAATCTTTTGAATTCTTGGATTAAAATGGATCCACAAAACCAAGATGCTTATATCACTCTAGCATCCTTCTATATGAAAATAGGAAACAAAGATAAAGCTATAAGCACACTCGCCACACTTGCAGAAAATGTCCCTGGCGCGAAAGATCAAGCGGACGAATACATAAAGCAAATAAAAAATTCTCAGACAAAATAATTAAATTAAAAATTAAAATTTCTAAAAAATATTTTTCTAAAGTTATCCACACATAAAAAAATAAAATGCTTGTATGTACGTTCTTTGCGTATGATAATTAATGCAAGTCGCACGTAGAAAAATATTTTTAGAAATATTTCTCTGCGACGTTAACAGTAACTGCGTCTCTTGATCAGGGCGCAAAAAATAAAATGGCAGCAAAAAAGAAAGCAAAGAAAGCAAAGAAGGCAGCTCCAAAGAAGAAGGCAAAGAAGCGAGCATAGTCGACTTTCGTTTTCCTGAAAAAGCGTTCCCTAGGGGGCGCTTTTTCTATATATAAAATCTTCGAATTTAGGCCAATTTATGGTAAAATAGGCTTCTTATGGCGTTTTTAGGCAAATTATTTAAATCAAACGAGGCCAAAGTCATCTCTTCATGGAGTCCCTTAGTAGAGCGTATAAATTCGTTTGAGAAAGATTTTGCTCTTTTGAGTGAAGAAAACCTAAAAACTAAAACTCAAGAATTTAAAAATCGTTTGGGAAAAGGAGAAAGTTTAGATGATATTCTCCCCGAAGCCTTTGCAGCAGTTCGAGAGGCATCAAAGAGAACTCTTGGACAAAGACATTTTGATGTACAACTCCTTGGAGGTATCGCACTTCACAATGGAGGCATTGCAGAAATGCGAACTGGAGAAGGAAAAACTTTGGTGGCCACTCTGCCAACATATTTAAACGCTTTGGAAGGCAAGGGAGTACACGTGGTCACGGTGAACGACTACCTCTCTCGTCGTGACGCGGTGTGGATGGGGCAAATATATTCATACCTCGGACTTTCTGTTGGAGTATTAAACCATGCAGAATCTTTTATCTATGATAAGGAACATGTAAACAAAGATGAGGAACGCGATGAAGTAGGCTCGTTTAAAGTTGTGCATGAATTTCTACGCCCTTCGACCAAGAAAGATGCCTACAATGCAGACATTACTTATGGGACAAACAATGAATTCGGTTTTGACTACCTCAGAGACAACCTTGTTTACAACAAAACTGACTTGGCCCAAAGGGATTTCCATTATGCGGTTGTGGACGAAATAGACTCTATCCTCATAGATGAAGCCAGAACGCCACTTATAATCTCTTCAAATGTTGGAGCGGCTGGAGATTTGTACGTGAAGTTTGCAGATATCGCTTCTAAACTAAATGCTCCAGAAGACTTTGAGATAGATGAAAAGTTGAAAGCTATCAGCTTAACCGAAGCAGGGATAAACAAGGCCGAAGCACTTTTGGGTATAGACAACATATATACGGATGGAGGAGTGAAGTATGTTCATCACCTAGAGACAGCTGTCAGAGCCAAAGCACTTTATGAGAACAATAAAGAATATGTTGTGAAGGATGATGAGGTGGTCATAGTAGATGAGTTCACTGGACGTACTCAGCCTGGTCGTCGTTGGTCAGAAGGTCTGCATCAAGCCATAGAGGCCAAAGAGGGGGTGAAAATAAAAGAAGAATCTCGAACCTTCGCCTCTATCACATTCCAAAATTATTTCAGAATGTACAAAAAACTTTCTGGGATGACAGGAACAGCGGTCACTTCCAAGGAAGAATTCTATAAAGTTTATGGTTTAGAAACTTTTGTTATCCCTACAAACGTAGCTGTGGCCAGAGTGGACCACAATGATCTCATCTTCCAAAACCAAAGTGGCAAGATGAAAGCGGTGGCCAGAAAAGTCAAAGAGCTAAATGAAAAGGGGCAGCCAGTACTCATTGGTACAGTTTCTATTGAACACAACGAAATCCTTTCAGCTTATCTCACCAGTGAAGGTATAAAGCACGAAATCCTTAATGCCAAGAACCACGAGAGAGAAGGAGAAATCATCGCCCAGGCCGGTAGGAAGCACGCGGTAACCATTGCGACCAACATGGCTGGTCGTGGAGTGGACATCAAACTAGGAGGCAATCCTGGCTCCGTGGAGGCCTTAGAAGAGGTAAAAGGTCTCGGAGGTTTGTTTGTGCTTGGTACAGAACGACATGATGCAAGGAGAATTGATAACCAGCTTCGAGGTCGTTCTGGTAGGCAGGGAGATCCAGGAGAGACGCAATTCTTTGTTTGTCTTGAGGATGACCTCATGCGTATCTTTGCCACTGATATGGTGAAGTCCATGATGGGTAAGTTGAACCTACCTGAGGATGAGGCGATAGAAAATAGGATGCTCACAAACTCCTTGGAGAAAGCTCAAGAAAAGATTGAAGGATTCAACTTTGATGCGCGCAAGCATGTTTTGGAATTTGATGATGTTTTGAATTTTCAACGTTCAATAATTTATAACCAAAGGAAAACTATTCTTAGTGGTGGGGTAAAAGAAATCAATGAATATTTGGATGGAGCTACGTTGCAAGTTGATGAGGAAACAAATAAGAAACTAATCGATAAGAGAAACGCCTTGAATGAGCTTCCAACAGAGAAGCAAAATTTGGTCTGTGAAGTTTTGGGTAGGGTAATTCTCCAAACTATAGATATGTTTTGGGTTGACCACCTTGAGATGATGGAGCACCTCAGGAATACTGTGAATCTCCGTGCATATGGTCAACGAGATCCACTTGTTGAATACAAAAAAGAAGGCTTAATGTTCTTCAAGAATATGGAAGGTTCTATTATTCGTCAGGTAGTGGAATTTTTCACGGCGCTTGATTTTGAGGCGTTTGGACAAGTGAGAGCCACAGCCGTAGAACAAGGGGCACTTGAAGCAGCAGATATAAACAGGATGGTTTCTTCACACGACGAAGTGGGAAGAAATGACCAGTGTCCATGTGGTTCTGGTAAAAAGTATAAAAAATGCGGATTACTTAATACAGAGGAACATCAGAGATTAATGAGTAAAAAATAATTATGAAAAAAATAAACGAATTCAAGCAAACTGCAAATTTTGTTTATGAGACCAGTATTCATAGTCAAACACCACGTTCTGGCTTGTGGTTTTTGGGTAGTGGCAGTCAGTCTGTGGCAGAACATCTTTTCCACACAGCTATGGTTGCTTATGCTTTGTGTCACTTTGAACCAAAGGCGGATAAGCAAAAGGTGATACTCATGGCTTTATTTCATGATATAGGAGAGGGTAGAGTTTCGGACCATAATTATGTACATCAACGCTATGGTCGTTTGGCTGAGGCTAATGCAGTAGAGGATATATCCAAGAGTGTGCCTTTTGGTAAGGAAATACTCGAGCATTTTATAGAAGAACAAGCCAAAGTGTCTCTGGAAGCCAAATTGGTAAAAGATGCTGATCAGATAGAATGGATAGCCACCCTTCGCAACGAGGAAATGAAAGGTAACCAGAAAGCCAAAGCATGGATTAAGATCGCCTTAAAAAGGTTAAAGACTCCCGCAGGGAAAAAATTAGGTCAGGCCGTAGTAAATACAAACCCAGATGCTTGGTGGTTTGATGTTGGAGACGCATGGTTTGTAGATCGAAATCAAGGTGATAAGAAATGGGGTAAAAAATAATTTAAAAATGTTAAGATAAAAGTATGAAAAAACCAAACATAACTTTAATAGTCATTGTCATCTTGTTTATTGCTTTCGTGGTGTGGCTTATAAAAACTCCAGCCAGAACTGCTCCGTCTAAATACGATGCCCTGGCTACTTGTATAAAGGATAGCGGGGCGACATTTTATGGAGCATTTTGGTGTCCACATTGCCAAGCACAGAAAAAACTTTTTGGAACTGCGGCTAAGCTCCTCCCATATATAGAATGTTCGACTCCTGATGGTAGTGGTCAACTCCAGGTATGTAAAGATGCGAAAATTTCTGGTTATCCAACTTGGGTGTTTAAAAACGGCACCATCCTCTCCGGTGAAGTAACTCTGGATGAATTGGCCAAGCAAACTTCGTGTGTCTTACCTCAATAATGACTGAACTAATCACTCCAATCTTTTCTTTTCTAACACTCATATCACATATTGTTTTTGTGATATGTATATTTGCCTTTATTTATAGGAAAACTTGGGGCTTTGAACTAATAAAATTTGTTCATAAATATGCTCTTTGGCTTGGATTTGGAGTATCTATGGTGGCTATAGTAGGGAGCCTTCTTTATTCAGATTTAATTGGCTTTGCACCTTGTACACTTTGTTGGTGGCAGAGAATCTTTATTTATCCTCAGGCTGTATTATTCCTCGTGGCTATTATGAAAAAGGATAGAGGGATATTTGATTATGCTCTACCTCTATCTATTGCAGCCTTCGTCATTTCACTCTATCAAGCTTATTCAAACTTTAGCGGGACTTCTATTTTGCCTTGTACAGCAGCCGGAGGAGAGTGCTCAAGGATTTATGTCATAGAATATGGCTACATCACTATCCCACTCATGAGTTTGACCTTAATATGTTATCTCTTATTTATAAAGCTTTGTGCCTACAAACATGACAACAGTAGCAACTCATAATAGTAATTTTCATGCTGACGACGCGTTCGCTGTCGCCACTCTGTCTCTTATTTTTCCTGATGTAAAAGTCATTAGGACACGTGATGAGGAAACAATAAAAAATGCTGATGTCGCCGTTGATGTTGGAGGAATATATGATCCAACCAAATTGCGTTTTGATCACCATCAAACTGGTGGAGCAGGAATACACGAGAATGGCATACCTTATGCATCCTTCGGTCTAGTGTGGAAAGAGTACGGAGAAAAACTTTCTGGTTCAAAGGAAGTAGCTGAAGTTATAGAGAAAAAGCTTGTCTGCTACGTTGATGCTTTGGACAATGGGGTAAATGTTTCTACAAATATTTATGAAGATATTCGTCCTTATACAATTTCTGATTATTTATATTCATATTGGATAGATGGAGATGTAGACAAGGAACACGTCGATCAGATTTTCCATAGAGTTTCTAGTATGGCCAAAGATTTGATTATAAGAGAAATAGATAAAGCCAAGAGAATTTTTGAAGAAACGAAATTGGTTGAAGATATTTATAATGAATCTCTAGATAAGAGAATGATAGTTTTAGAAAAGAATCTTGCTTGGGGAAAAGTTTTTGAAGACAAACCAGAAGCATTGGTGGTGATTTATCCAAACAAGGAAGTTAATACTTGGAGTGCCAAGATGATAAGAGTTAATAGTCATTCTTTTGAGACTAGGATTTCTTTCCCTAAAGCATGGGCTGGTTTAACTGGAGAGAATCTCGTTAAAGTTTCTGGAGTTTCTGATGCAGTATTTTGTCATAATGCGAGGTTTTTGACCGTAGCACAATCTAAGGAAGGAGCCATAAAGCTTGCTCAAATCGCTTTAAATGCGTAAGGTTAGTTCAATATTATGTTCATAGATGAAATCACATTACATTTGAAGGCAGGCAAAGGAGGAGACGGCGTTGAACGTTGGCTCCACGAGAAGGGTAGAGACCACGGCGGACCTTCTGGGGGCAATGGAGGCAAGGGCGGAGACGTCTTCGCTTTGGCTGTCCGAGACATAGGAATACTCGCTTCATACAGGCAGGTGAAGGTCTTTGAAGCTTCACCGGGTAAGGATGGGATGAATAATACTTGGAGTGGTCCTGAGGGGGAAGATATTGTGGTGAAGTTCCCAGTTGGTTCACGCATCACCAATCTCACTACAGGTCATGTTTTTGAACTTCTGGAAAATGATCAAAGAATAAAATTATTATCTGGAGGAAGAGGAGGTTTGGGTAATGAACATTTCAAAGGTTCAACTAATGTTCGACCAAAAGAAACGACTCCAGGGATGATGGGAGAAGAAGCAGATTTTCATATTGAAGTAGAACTCGTAGTTGATTATGGATTGATTGGTCTTCCTAATGCAGGTAAATCAAGTTTACTAAACGCTCTTACTCGCTCACGCTCAAAAGTTGGCGCGTTTCCCTTTACTACCCTTGAACCATCACTAGGAGATTTGTACGGCATTATCCTCGGAGATATTCCTGGACTCATCGAGGGAGCATCAGAAGGTAGGGGACTCGGACATAAGTTCCTCAGACACATCAAACGAACCAAAGGACTCATACATCTAGTCTCTGCAGAGGAAGAAGATGTGGTGAAGACATATGAGATTGTAAGGAAAGAACTTGAACTTTATAATAAAGAAATAATAGAGAAGACAGAAATAGTGCTTTTGACCAAAGTTGACCTTATAAGTGAAGAGGAAAAGAATAAGAAGTTAAAACTTTTAAAGACAGTTTCAAAGGCAGAAGTTTATCCAATGTCTGTGATAGACGATAATTTGGTAAAAAACTTTAAGGATATTCTGACTCAAAAAGCTGACAAAATTAAAGATGAAGGAACAATATAAACCAACCATAGGACTTGAGATACATGCAGAGCTTCGAACCAAGACGAAGATGTTTTGTAATTCAAAAAATGATACTGATGAAGAGAAACCAAATGTGAACGTTTGTCCTGTGTGCATGGGCTATCCGGGTACACTGCCAGTGATAAACAAAGAAGCAGTCAGACAAGTGCTCCGTGTTGGATATGCGGTGGGCGGTAATATTGCGGACTATACTGAGTTCGATAGGAAGAATTACTTTTATCCTGATATACCTAAGGGCTATCAGATAAGTCAGTATAAATATCCATTGGTCACTGGTGGAAGCCTTGCAGGGGTGGCTCTCACACGTATACATTTGGAGGAAGATACAGCTAAATCTAGTCATGATAAAGGGGATGAAAGCCTAGTAGATTTTAACCGCGCTGGCGTGCCACTTATGGAGCTTGTGACCGAACCGGTCATACATGATGCAGAGATAGCATCAAAGTTTGCGAAAGAATTCCAATTATTACTCACATATCTTGAAGCAAGTGGTGCCAATATGGAGAAGGGAGAAATGAGAGTAGAGGCCAATATATCGGTCAGTAAGGATGATAAATTTGGGACAAAAGTAGAAGTCAAAAACCTTAATTCATTTAGAGCAGTAGAAAAAGCTATAAAATATGAGGTAGAAAGACATATAGAACTCCTTGAGAAAGGGGAGCAAATTGTACAGGAGACTAGAGGCTGGGATGAAAACAAAGAAATCACTTTCTCTCAGAGAGCCAAAGAAGATTCTCATGACTATAGATATTTCCCTGACCCAGATTTACCTAAATTATTTATAAGTGAAATACCTGAATTTTCTAAAGAAAAAATACAAGCCTCTCTACCAGAACTACCAAGTATAAAGAGAGAAAGACTACAAAAGGAGTTTTTAATCAAACCAGAGGATGCAGAAATTTATGTACAGGACCAAGAGTGGGGGGGATACTTTGAAAAGGTGGTTGGTCTACTCGGGGACAAGAGTTTGAACCAATTGGCATCTAACTACATCACCACAGACCTTAAAACTCTAATCAATGAAAACGACTTCGTAGAAGTTATACGTATGACAGGTAGTGGGGAAATATCATCCAGAGGAGCAAAAAATATCCTAAAGATAATAGAAGAAGGAGGAAGTAACTCAAGGAAAATAGCTGAAGAAAATAATTTAATTCAAAAAAGTGATAAGGAAGAATTGAAGAAGATAGTTGAACAAGTATTATCAGAAAACGAAAAGGTTGTTCTAGATTATAAGAATGGGAATATCGCACTTCTACAGTTTTTAATTGGTCAGTCGATGAAAGCTTCGAAGGGAAGTGGTAATCCAGTTGTCTTTAAAGAAATACTTGAAGAAACCTTAAAATAGTTATTTACTATCTTGACAACCACTTAATATCCTAGTCCTCTAGGTGTTTGATCATAAGCTTCTTAATACGCTTTTCTGCGTTACTTCTGTTGGTACCGCCTTCGATGTCCTCAATAATCTTCTGAAGTGCTGTGAGTTTGTAGACACGATAGTTGTTCATTGGGTGCCTATGGGCTGGAAACTTGCCTGAGGCATCCCAATTCCTAAGAGTCAGAGGAGTGACCCCAAGAATCTCTGCTGCCTCTTTAATTGAAAAATATACTTCGCTCATATAATTAGATTAATAAACATTGATAATCTCATATACATATATCTTACTATTCATTGTATAAAGCTTGCAATAGATATCTACATTTAAATGTTGATAGTATCTTTTTTATAATAGTTCTATCTGATGATTCACTAGGTTAGTGTTTCAAGTATTATCATAGCTTGCAAATTTGCACTCTAATTAAGGCTAAGCTGGCGTGTTAAATTCAAATTTTATAGCTTGGCTTATTTGCTAACTAAGTAGTCAAAATATATAAAAATTATTTTAAAAAATTTGTACAGTTTTTAATACCAGTTGTCCCCAAAAGTTATTAAATTTTGTTAGGTAATAAAGTTGCCGAGATTTATAATTAACGTTATGAATAAAGACTATTTTGCCGAGGAGGCGAAATACATCTCGGCAAAAGTTGCTTCAAAAAAAACTGGTTATGCGCAAGATCACATCGGCGCTCTTGTACGTTCAGGAAAGGTGAGTGGAAAGAAAATTGGTCGAGCTTGGTTTGTAGATTTGGAGTCACTCGAAAACCACAAAAATTATCATAGTTCTAGGAATGATAAAAAAATCCCTTCGGTTAGAAAACCTTTAGAGAAATCATTTGTCAGTGCAAGCTTCGCTTCGACCAAAGTCGGATATGCCCAAGACCACATTGGAGCGCTCATTCGTACGGGTAAGGTTAGGGGAAGAAAAATCGGTCGAGCTTGGTTTGTGGACTTGGAGTCGCTTGAGACTCATAAGACAAACATAAGGCTAAAGAATGTTCTAAAGCCTACGATAAAAATCCCACCAATAGAGCCAAGACTTTCTTTACCTCACCCAATCAGTGAGAAAGTAATCAAATATGAAAGAGAAGTTGCTCCAAAGTTTGTAGAGCTTTCTAAGGATAAATACAAAAATAAAAGGCAGTTGTTCCTCAGAGAAATACTAGGTGGGGCACTCGTCACTTCTATGCTCATCATGGTAGTTACTCTTGCTTCGGTCTCTGGTCTAAAACAAATAGCCAAAACAGACACTTTCAATAAATTG